>NZ_APIO01000046.1:0-28394 GCF_000408945.1 Pseudomonas sp. G5(2012) | reverse complement strand
CGGCATCAACCCGGCCACCGCGGTCGGCACCGATTTGCTGTACGCGGCCATCACCAAGTCCAGTGGCGTGCTGGTCCACAGGAAGAACAACAATATCGACTGGTCGATCACCGGATGGTTGACCCTCGGCAGCGTGCCGGCGGTGATGTTGACGTTGTGGTTCCTCAGCAGCCTGAACGAAGCACCCGACGCGATGAACGCGATCATCAAGCAGGCCTTGGGTTTTGTCCTGTTCGCCACGGCGCTGGCGATCCTGTTCAAAAAGCGCCTGCTCGACTTCGCCCACAAGCGCGCCGGAGGCAACTACAAGCCCAGCGGCTCGCGCCTGAATGTCCTGACCGTAATCACCGGCCTGGTGCTGGGCACCATGGTCGCGCTGACCTCGATCGGCGCGGGAGCCCTGGGCACCGTGGCGTTGTTTATCCTCTATCCGTTGTTGCCGACCCGCCGCCTGGTCGGCACGGAAATCGCCCACGCCGTGCCCCTGACCCTGGTCGCCGGCCTTGGCCATGCGAGCATGGGCAATATGGACTGGCACGTGCTCGGTTACTTGCTGGTCGGTTCGTTGCCGGGGATTTACCTGGGCAGCCACCTGACCGGGCGCATCTCCGATGAATGGTTGCGCCCTTGCCTGGCGACGATGCTGGTACTGATCGGCTACAAACTGGCGTTCTAATCAATGTAGGAGCGAGCAGGCTCGCTCCCACAAAAAAACCATGCAGTTCAAGGCAATGCATACACCTTGAACAGCTTTTTCATCGTCTCGTTGATCCCGCCCAAGTACTTGTCGTAAGCCTGCTCAATGGCGCCGGAACGATAGGCCTCGCTCAGTGCCATATCCACCAGCAGGCGGAAGTCCTCGTCACCGCGTTCGACGATCATGGCTACCGGGGCGTACTCGAAGATGCGGTCCAGGACCATCAGGTCATTGTTGGCGCCGCCTTTTTCCACCTGGTTTTTCAGAAACATGCGTTCGGCGAAGAACGCATCGGCCTTGCGCGCGGCCACCAGCCCGGCCCCTTCTTCGGTATTGGCCACGGTCACCAGCGAAGCGATCACGCCGAGCATGCGCATCTGTTCGCGAATCCAGTCTTCGACTACACCGCCCTCGATGGTGGCAAAGGTCTGGTTGGCCAGGCCGCGGTTGATTGTCGCCCGCCAGGTCGGGCCGGGGATAGCTTCCTTGCCGTTGAGCGCGTTGAGCAGCGGTTCGGCGGCATCCTTGCGCACCAGCACCGAGAGGCCGGCGGTGTATACCGGTATCGAGTAACTGATGGTCTTGCGCCGTTCGAGGGTAGGCGGGGTGGGGGTGCAGAGGATGTCGACCTTGGCCAGTTTCACCGCGCTGGTCTCCTCGGCAGACGTGACGGGCTGGTAGCGCACCTGCAGGTTGGGCAGGTCGAGTTCGGTCTTGAGCTTGTCGGCGATCTTCAGGCACAGGTCGATGGCATAGCCGCTGGCCTTGTCGCCCTGCGCAACGCTGAAGGGCGCCAAATCAGGCACGTAACCCAGGGTAAAGGCGTTGCTGGCGCGTATGCGCTCCAGGGTGTTGGCACCCGCCACCATGGGCAGCGCGGTAAACACCAGGGCGAGCAGCAGGCGTGTGGTTTTTGCAAAGGGTGCGTTCATGTCCGGTTCCCCCGTGTAGGAATGTCGGTGCAATCCTGGTTGCGATGCCTAAACATTGCCGGTCCTGGCCTGGACGGCGGCTGGCACGTCGACGAAACGCTTGGCGAGGAAACCATAGAGCAGGTAACCCAAGGCGAGCACCAGTGTGCCGCCAAATACCGCATCCTTGCCGCAGGCATACAGGGCGTACAACGAGTAGGCCACCGCCACCAGCAGCACCACCAGGTTGCGCGAGTACACCGCGGGCCCCACTTGGGCTTTGTGCATGATCACCAGCAAGCCGGTCAGCGCCGTTATGTAGGGGATCAGGTTGGTCACCGCCGCCAGGCTGACCAGTTTGCTGAACTGCGCAGCGGCATCGGGTGAGATGGTCGACACGGCCATGACTGTCTGCAACACGCCGCAGACGATCATGCCGATCACCGGTGCGTTGCTGGCGTTGACCTTGCTGAACAGCTTCAGGAACAGGTTCTGGTCGGCGGTCATCTTCGCCGTTTGTGCCAGGGTGAATTGCCAGCCCAGCAGCGAGCCAACGCAGGCCATGATCGCCAGGGCCATGACGATGTTACCCACCAACGGGTTGAACATCTTGGCGTAGACCAGCGCGAATGGTGCCGAGGAATTGGCCAGCTCGGCATTGGGAATGATGCCCTGGATGACGGTGGTCGACAGCACATAGACCGTGGCGGCGCCCAGGGTGCCGAACAGGCAGGCCAGCGGTACGTTGCGCTTGGGGTCTTCCACCGCATCGGTGGCCTGGGCTGCCGACTCCATGCCCAGGAAGGCCCACAGGGTCAGGGGGATGGCCTTGCCGATGGCTTCGGAGATGGCCAGGTCGTTGGGGTTCCAGGCGGCTTCCAACAGTTTGGCGTCGAACCAGAACCAGCCGATGATACTCAGGCCCGCCACCGGAATGATCACGCCCCACACGGTGAAAGCACCGATCTTGCCGGTGATGCTCGGGCCGCCGAAGTTGGCGATGATGGTGATCCAGATCAGCGCGACCGTGCCGACGAACAGCGGGATGGCACCACCGCTGAGCCAGGGCAGGAAGGCGCTCATGTAGCCCACCGCCGAGATCGCGACGGCGACGTTGGCAATCGCCAGGGACAGGAAGTACAGGTACGAGCAGAGGAAGAACCCCGACTTCGCATGGGCTTCCTCGGTGTAGGCGGACAACCCGCCGGACCGTGAGCAGAACACCCCGCACTGGGCGAAGCAATAAGCGATGGCCATCGAGCCGATCGCCGTGAAAATCCACGACAATAGCGAGACTGCACCGAGTTGGGCCATGTTGGTGGGGAGCATGATGATGCCTGAACCCATCATGTTGACCGTGACCAGCGTGGTGAGCCCCATCAGGCTCATTTTCTTGCTTGAATCAGCCATCGCACACTCCTTGCCCTGTTCAAGTGTCGCGGATCAGGTCTTGAGCACATACCCATAGGCACGGGTACGGCCACTTTGCTCTTGCAGATACACGCCTTGCAGTTCCGGGGTGAACCCGGGCAACGCGTTGATGCCTTCTTCCAGCGCCAGGAAATACTTCAGGACCGCACCCCCCCAGATTTCCCCCGGCACCACGCACAACACGCCGGGCGGGTAGGGCAGCGCGCCTTCGGCAGCGACACGGCCATCGGCATCGGCCAGCGCGACCAGCTCGACATTGCCACGGATGAATTCGATTTGAGCCTGTTGCGGGTTCATGGCTTTTTTCGGGAAGTGCTCCTTGCGGAACATGTCCTTCTGCAATTGCTGCACGTTATGGCTGCGGTAGAGATCGTGCATTTCCTGGCAGAGCTGGCGAATCGTGTAGTTGCGATAGCGGTCTTCAAAGCGTGCATAGATGGCCGGCAGTACCCGGCTCATGGGCGCGTCATCGCTGATGAACTGTTCGAAGCGTGCGAGTTGCGCGGCAAGATGGGCCATCTTCGCCCAGTCTTCGGCGGGCGTGAGCAGGAACAGGATCGAGTTGAGGTCGCACTTTTCCGGAACGATGCCGTTCTGGCGCAGGAAGTTGGCGAGGATGCCGGCGTGAATGCCGAAGTCGGTGTAGCTGCCGTCAATCGGGTCAATGCCGGGAGTGGTAAACAGCAGCTTGCAAGGGTCGATGAAGTATTGCTTGTCGGCATAGCCGGGGAAGGCGTGCCAGCGATCCTTGGGATGGAATTCGAAGAAGCGCAGGTCGCTGGCGATGGCGTCGGTGGGGTGATCCTGCCATGGGCGCCCGTCGATGGTTTCCGGCACGAACGGGCGCACCAGGGTGCAGGCTTCCAGGATCAGCTTGCGCGCGTTGATGCCGAACTTCACGCAGTCTTCCCACAGGCGCAAGCCACTGCGCCCGGCGTGGATACGCGCGTTCACATCCAGCGAGGCGAACAGCGGGTAGAACGGGCTGGTGGAGGCTTGGGCCATGAACGCGTTGTTCAACCGCGCGTGATTGCAGTAGCGCGGCTGGCCCTTGATGTGGCGGTCCTTCTTGTGGATCTGCGACGCCTGGGAGAAGCCGGCCTGCTGTTTGTGCACCGATTGAGTGACGAAAATACCCGGGTCGTCTTCACCCAGTTCGAGCAGCATGGGCGAGCAATCCTTCATCATCGGGATGAACTGTTCGTAGCCCACCCACGCCGAGTCGAACAGGATGTAGTCGCACAACTTGCCGATGCGGTCGACCACCTGGCGAGCGTTGTAGATGGTGCCGTCATAGGTTCCCAACTGAATGATCGCCAGGCGAAATGGCCGCGGCAGCCGGGCCTTGTCCGGGGCGACTTCATTGATCAGTTCGCGCAGGTAGTTTTCCTCAAAGCAGTGGGCGTCGATGCCGCCGATAAAGCCGTAGGGGTTGCGCGCGGTTTCCAGGTACACCGGCGTGGCACCGGCCTGGATCAATGCGCCCTGGTGGTTGGATTTATGGTTGTTGCGATCGAACAGCACCAGGTCGCCAGGCGTCAGCAGGGCATTGGTGACCACTTTGTTCGACGCCGATGTGCCGTTGAGCACGAAGTAGGTCTTGTCCGCGTTGAACACTGTCGCGGCATGCTTCTGCGCCTGCAGGGCCGGGCCTTCGTGGATCAGCAGGTCGCCGAGCTTGACGTCGGCGTTGCACATGTCGGCGCGGAACAGGGTTTCGCCAAAGAAATCGAAGAACTGGCGGCCGGCGGGGTGCTTGCGAAAAAACTGGCCGCCCTGGTGACCGGGGCAGGCGAAGGTCGCATTGGCGGCCTCGGTGTAGTGCTTGAGGGCGTCGAAGAAGGGCGGCAACAAGTTTTCTTCGTAGGCCTTGGCGGCGGTTTCGAGTTGGTTGCCGTAGTACTCGGCGTTGTAGCTGGAGAGGTCGAACACACCGTTGACCAGCAGGATTACCTCGTGCAGGCGCTTGTAGACATCCAGTGCCCGATTGCCGGCACCGCCGCGAGGCACCACCAGAAACAGCGGGATGTCGAAGCCTGTTCGTTGAATGGCATCCAGCGCGCCACCCATTACATCGTCTACGGTCAGCACCGCGGCGGCGACATCGGTAAAGTCGGTCTGATCCAGGGCAACAATCGGGCGAGAGGTATGGAAACAATTCAGGACGGCATCGCTTGCAGCAACTTTCAAAACATTCATGCCCAGTGGCTCCTGGTCTGTTTTGACGATCTGTCATGGCAGGCAAACTTGCCCAGTTGGGTATAGTTCATTTTTTTTAAGCTGAAAATTTTAATGATCTTTATAAGTCCAGGGATTGACTGGAAGATTGACGAGTCGAACACGGCGTGAAGGGGGCGTTGCCTCGGGAACTTCATGGCGATAACCGGGTCAACAGAGGCCCTGTATCGGAGTTTCCGAGCAGTGCTGGTGGCCTGCTTTCATGGCAGTGCCGTCCGAGATCAGCCGAGTCTGCCCCTGATGCCAACCAAGCGTTTTCTGCCGAGCCTCATCCTGGCGTGCTGCGCCATCGCGTCGCTTTACTCGCAGGCTGGCGAGCGAACAGCGCCCGCGCAAAGTAACAGCGCATCCACCACCCTGATCGAAACCGCCTCTCGCCAGTACGAAAATGGCCAGTTGGACCAGGCCGCAGCCACGCTGGAGCGTGCCCTGCATATCCAGCCGAACAATCCCGCGACCCTGCATTACCTCGGTGTGCTGCGCCTGCAACAGGGGCAATATCAGCAAGCTGAAACCCTGGCGATGCGCTCGAACATGCGGGTTGGTGGCAATGTCCAGTTGCGCAACCGCAACTTCCAACTGATCCAGGCGGCGCAGCAGGCCCAGGCTTCGGGGACCCCACCCAAGGCCCAGGAGGACCTGCTCGCCTTGCAGAAGGCACGCGAGGAGGAGGCGCAAAGTCGCCGCGAAGCAGAACTCGCCGCGGCTGGAGCAGCCTTGGAGAACACGGGGCCGCTTGCCGGCAATTTCGCTCGGGTGGCCGACTCTGCGGCGACTGCCACGCCACGGCCAGAAGGACAATTTCAGGTGGCTGCCGCCGAGCCAGGGCCCGTGTCCGATGAGATTGCGATTCCACGCGGCCATTGGCCACCGCCGGGTCAATGCCGCATCTGGTTTCCTGATCGCCCACCGGGCCACCAGCCCCCCGCCGGTAGCTGCAAGAAGCTGCGAAAACGGGTTCCGCCAGGCGCCTTCATGATGCAGGGTTGAGTGGCCGCCAGGGAAGGGGCCTCATTCGCGGGTGAAGATCTCCAGTAGATGCCCATCCGGGTCGTCGAAATACACCCGCCGTCCTCCGCCATGGCTGCCCGTTTTCAGATTAGTCCAGCCTGTTGCGCAATGACCGCCCTCGCCTAAGCTTGGAGCAAGGCGAAACACATTTGCCGAGCGTCACCGGAACGAACGCCGCGATGCGCAATCATTAGAGCGTGGATATCAAAAGGAGATGCGCATGCTCATCAGGTCACTGACCCTGGCTACCTTGCTGGCGATTGCCGGCCCCTTGTTCGCCGCCGATGGCGATTCACCTCTGGATATCGACAAGGGCAGGGCCCGGCCGCTGATCGTGATTGCCCCGAGCACCGTCGACCCCGTCTGGGTCAACCTGAAAAAATCGCTGGAAGATCCCGCCAACAAACAGGGTGTCGCTGACCGCAACATCAGGGTGTACAGCGTGCTGAACATGTCCGGCCAACTGGACGGCAAGGACCTCGGCCAACAGGACACCATGGCGTTGATCCGTGCGCTGAAACTGGGGGCCGGCGCCTTGCCCAAAGTGATCCTGGTGGGCAAGGACGGCGAGAAGAAACTTGAAAGCTCAGGGGAAGAATCCAAGTCGGTCGACCTGAAGAAAATCTTCGCCACCATCGATGCCTTGCCGGCGACCGAGAAGGAAGCCGCGGCCCCCACGCCTCCGCCGGTTGCCGAAACCCCACCGCCCAAAGGGGCTGCCAAGGCCGCCAAAAACGCCAAGCCGGCAAAACCGGCCAAGCCACCGGAAATGCCGGATGATTAGTCTGGGTGGCGCTGGAAACAGGTTTTCCAGTGGGTGGGGAGTGACTGGTAAAACGGGCGCTGGACAACATCGCCCCCCCGCAATAGCGCTAATCCTCTGTAGGAGCGAGCATGCTCGCGAAAAACTCGAGGGCGACGCGGAGCATCTGGTTTTACGCGTTATCGTTCACGACCATCGCGACGGTGCGACGATTCGACATGCTCGCTCCTACAGGGCCAAAGCGCTCAGAATCTGATGAGCAATCTTCACCCGCTCTGCATTCGGATAATTCTTGTTGGCCAGAATCACAACTCCCATGTCCTTCGAGGGCACATACGCTACATAAGCCCCAAACCCACCCGTCGACCCGGTTTTGTTGAGTAACAGATTCCCTGACGGCGCTTGCGGCGGATTCAGCCACTGCACTTGATGCGCCTGCATGGCCATTGGCGTCGAGTTACCCGCCAGCAGTCGATCCAGTGTGATCGGGTAACGGTACATCTCCCACCCCAGTCCCTGGGTCATATCACCGACGCTGTAGTAACCGGTATGGGTCAAGGCGATAGCCTGTTGCAAGGGCTTGTCCAGGCTGGCCGGTTTGAGGTTGGCCTGGACAAAACCAATCAAATCCGCCGCGCTGGTTTTCACCCCGTAGGCTTCGGCATCCAGCGCTCCCGGCCCGACCCGCACGGGTTTGTCCGCCTTGTCGTAGCCCTGGGCATACAGCGCCATTTGATCCTGCGGCACCTTGGTCCAGATGTGTTTCAGCCCGAGTTGGGGCAGCAGGGTGTTTTCCATGGCGTCATCGAAGGGCTGACCCATGGCCTGGGCGGCGAGGTAGCCGGACAACCCGATGCTGGGATTCGAATACAGCCGTTGGCTGCCGACGGGATATACCGGTTTCCATTGCTGGTAGTAGCCGAGCATCTTATCGGCCGAATCCGCCTCGGCAGGAAATTGCAGGGGCAACCCGCCGGCGGTGTAGGTGGCTAGCTGCAACACACTGATGTGGTCGAACGCGCTGCCGCGCAAAGCCGGCAGCACCTTGCTGGCCTTATCGGTCAAGGCCAGTTTGCCGGTGGCCTGGGCGTAGGCGATGAGGGTGGCGGTGTAGGTTTTGCTGACCGAGCCAATCTCGAACAGGGTGTCTTGCGTCACCGGCTTGCCGGTCTCTTTTGACGCTATGCCATAGTTGAAATATTGCTGTTTGCCGTTGACGGTGACGGCCACGGCCATGCCGGCAATGCCCTGGGCGTGCATGACGGGGCGCACGGCGTCGCTGACGATCGATTCTAGGTGATCCTGCGCGAGCGACTGGCCTGCCGCCAGCATCGCGGCACAAACCGCTAACATCTTCAATCTGCCTGGATTGAGGGTGTCCGTCACGGGTTTCACTCCTTTGGTTTGTCGCGCCGTATCGGAAAGTAGGGCAGCAAGCGTTCGGTTTCTCTCTTGACCACGGCGTAACATTCGCAACTCAGCTCCTCCAGACGAGCCCTGTCCAGGACCTTGATGTGTCCCCGAGTATATTCGATGACGCCCAGGCGCTGTAGCTTGCCGGCGGCGTCGGTCACGCCTTCGCGGCGTACGCCAAGCATGTTGGCGATCAGTTCCTGGGTCATGGTCAGTTCATTGCCCGGCAGGCGGTCGAGCGACAGCAGCAACCAGCGACACAGCTGCTGGTCGATGGCGTGGTGACGATTGCACACCGCCGTCTGGGCCATCTGCGTGATCAGTGCCTGGGTGTAGCGCAGCATCAGCAGCAGCATTTCTTCATGGCGGTTGAACTCGTCCTTGAGTTGCTGGCCGGGTAGCCGGAAAGCTTGCCCGGCACTTTGCACAACGGCTCGACTGGGTGTGCTTTCGCCGCCCATGAACACGGCAACGCCGATCAGGCCTTCGTTGCCGACCACCGAAATCTCGGCGGAGGCGCCGTTCTCCATCACGTACAACAGCGACACGATGGCGTCAGTGGGGAAGTAGACATGCCGAAGGGCGCCACCGGACTCATAGAGCACTTCGCCCAGTGACAGTTCGACAGGCTCCAGGTGGGGGAGCAGGCGTTCCAGCGCTGGCGCCGGAAGCGCTGCCAGGAGGTAGTTCTGTTGTGGCTTGGGTACGACAAACATATCAGCCACCCTTCGAGGGAGAATTCCCTGAGGGGGACAGGTTACTCCAAAGCGCGCGCCATCAGGGCCCAGGCGTTGATGCCTGAACCCTGGTGGGTCAAGCGCGCTGTCTCTCAGCGTTCAAGATCGGCTTCGACGGTTCTGTCGTACCCTGGCAATGGCGGCTGATGCGCTTTGACCGGGCAGGTCACCAGCACCTGGTGCTCCCTGCCGTCATTTGACAATTGCAGCGCGTCCTGGCCCAGCAGCTCGCCGTCCAGCATGATCGCAAGCGTGGTGGTCGTGCCGGGTCGCACTTCAATATGGTAAGTCGTCACCCCATGGCGGTAGTGCAGCGTGTAGCCCGTCCAGCCCGGCGCCAGCAGCGGCTCGATATGCAATGAAGTCCCGACCCGCTGCAAGCCGAGCAATGACTCGACGATGAAGCGGTACGTCCAGCCGGCCGAACCGGTGTACCAGGTCCAGCCACCGCGGCCCGCATGGGGCGGGGTGCCGTAGACGTCGGCCGCCATGACGTAGGGCTCGACCTTGTAGGTATCGATCCGCTTGGCGATTTCATGGCCCGCGGGGTTGATCATGTCGAGCAATCGCCAGGCCCTGGTGTTGTCGCCAAGTTCGGCGAAAGCCATGCCGGCCCAGACTGCGGCGTGGGTGTACTGGCCACCATTTTCCCGTACGCCCGGCACATAGCCCTTGATATAGCCGGGCTCCAGCACGCCTGCGTCGAAGGGCGGATCGAGCAGCAGTACCGCGCCTGTGTCGGGGCGTACCAAGTGCTGCTCCAGTGATGCCATGGCCGTGCGGCGCCGCGTTTGCGAGGCTGCCCCCGAGAGTACCGACCAGCTTTGCGAGATCGAGTCGATGCGGCATTCGTCATTGTTGGCCGAGCCCAGAACCTGGCCGTCGTCAAACCAGGCGCGCCGATACCATGAACCGTCCCAGGCATGCTCTTCCAGGCTGGCCTGCAGCAAGGCAGCCTGCTGGGTGCAACGCTGTGCGAAAACAGGGTCGCCATGCAGTTGGGCGGTGATGGCGAACTGTTGCAGCACCTCGAAGCCGAAGAAGCCCAGCCACACGCTTTCCCCACGGCCCAGATGGCCGACCCGGTTCATCCCGTCGTTCCAGTCGCCCGTGCCAATCAAGGGCAGGCCGTGGCTGCCGCGCTGCAGGCTGTGTTCGATGGCGCGTACACAATGCTGGTAAAGGCTTTCTTCGAGGTGCGACTTGCCCGGCAGGTCGTAATACGACTCCTCCCCGGCATTGAGCGGGCGGCCTTCAAGGTAACCCACCGGTTCAGCCAGCACGCTGAGGTCGGCAGTGACGCTGACATAGTGGCTGGTCGCCAGCGCCAGCCACAGATAGTCGTCCGAACAGCCGCTGCGCACGCCCCGATCGAGCGGCGGGTGCCACCAGTGTTGCACGTCGCCTTCGGCATATTGATGGGCTGCACACAGCAACAAATGGCCGCGCACGCTGGCGGGATCGGCATGGATCATCGCCATGCTGTCTTGCAGTTGATCGCGAAAGCCGATGGCCCCGCCGGACTGATAGTAGCCACTGCGGGCCTGGAAGCGGCAGGCGATCACCTGGTACATCAGCCAGCCATTGACCATGACGTTGATGCTCGGGTCGGGGGTCTGGACCTGGATCACGCCCAGCTGCGAACGCCAATGCTCGCGAACCGCCTCGAGTTGCGCGGTTGCCGCTCCCAGGCCGCGGTACTGTTGAACCAGGCGCAGGGCTGACGCCGTGTCCCTGGCTGCACCGAGCCGGAAGACCACGTCCTGGTCGTCACCGTTGTCCAGGTCCAGGGCCACCTGTATCGCCGCGCAAGGGTCGAAGCCGCCACCGGTACGGCCCGACAAGCGTGCCTGTTGCAGTCCGGCGGGTGCCTTGAGGCTGCCGTTGCGGCCGATGAACTCGGTGCGATCGCCGCTGATGCTGGTGTCGGTCGAGTCGGTATCAAGGAACGCCACCCGTTCGCAAAACTCGATCGAATAGGCGTTCCTGGCAAATAAGGCGCCGCTGGTGGGGTCGGCTTCCGTCACCACATGCATCGCCGATTTGCTGCGCAAGTCGCCCAGCACCCACTCGACATAACACGTCGTCGACAGGCGTCGGGCGCGGCCCGAGCGATTGCGAACCTGCAAGTGCGAGAATCTGATCGATGCGTCCAGCGCCACATACACCCACAACTCGGTGTGGATACCGTCTTCATCGTGCTCGAAGACGCTGTAGCCGAAGCCGTGTCGAGTGCGGTACGCGCCAGTGCCGGGACAAGGTTGTGGCGTCACGGACCAGAAATGCCCGGTTTCTTCATCACGCACATAGATCGCCTCGCCGCTGGCGTCGGTGAGCGGATCGTTGTGCCAGGGGCTCAGGCGAAATTCGTGAGCGTTTTCCATCCAGGTGTAAGCGCCACCACTTTCGGAAATGACCGTGCCGAAGTGCGGGTTGGCCAGCACGTTGGCCCATGGCGCTGGCGTCGGCCTGCCAGGCTGCAAGGTCATGACGTATTCGTTGCCATCGGCATTGAAGCCGCCATAGGCATTGCCCAGGAGCAAACCTTCGAGAACGGGCAAGGCAGCGGCCGCCTTTGCCTGGCGCTTGAGGAGAGGGACCAGCGCCGGGTATACCGGGCTGGCATGACGCCGCTGAATCTGTTCGGCAATGCCGCCTTTGTCTTCACTCAGCACCAGGCGCGCCACCGACAGGATCAGCGTGCGATCCTCATTGGACAACTGCTGGGCCGGACGCACGAAAATGCCCCCGGGATGGTCGATCAGCGAGGCTTCGCTGCCGGATGTCACCACGCCCATGATCAGGTCCTGGAGTTGCTGGCGATAGCCGGCCTGGTCTTCGTTCCAGATCACCAGATCCACTATCAGCCCCTTTTGCCGCCAGTAGGCATGGGCCTTGACCAACTGGTGGACGAGCTCGATGTTCTCGACGGTGGCGATCTGCAGCAGGACGATGGGCAGGTCCCCGGAGATCGCCTGGCCCCAGAGGCTCGATTGATTGCGTCGATTGGCCATCAATACGCTGTTTTCTGCGCGTAACGCGGCATTGGCGTAAAGGATTGACGCGGCCATCTGTTCAAACAGGCGGGCGTCTTCCTGGGATGCATTGAGTTGGCGCAGCAACACCTGGCTGTGGGTCCATGCCAGGTCGAAAACACGATCGGCGAGGTGCCGGTCGCGGTATTTATTGATCAGGTACAGACAGCCCTCACGGCTGTCCGCGATGCCGGTCACCAGGTCGATGGTCGCTGTTTGCCCGGGTTCCAGGGTGATACGGCAGCGGATGGCCACGATCGGGTCAAGCACCGAGCCTGCGCTGCCGGACAACGTCTTGACATTGCCATCGAGCGCCGCCGGTGCGGCAACGTTGCGTCCGCGACCAATGAACCGGGCTCGATCGGTCTCGTAGGAAATCGCGTCGATGTCCACGCCATGGGCGGCCAGCAGGTGGCACATCCAAGGCACGGCTTCCTCACTGGAACGCCGCCTGCGAGTACACACGATGGCCTGCAGCGCCGGCACCAGTTCGGTCTGCACGAACAGGTTGCTGAAGGCCGGGTGCATGGCATCACTGATGGCCGGTGCCAGTACCACCTCGGCGTAGGTGGTGATCTCCACGCTGCGCCTTACGCGGGCGCGGTTGGTGATGTGCAGCCTGCGCAGTTCGATATCGTCTTCGGGAGACACGACGATCTCGGTGTGCGTATCGAAGTCGAGCTCGCGCACACGAAACTCCGCCCGGGCATCGCTGAAAATCGCCTCGTGGCTTTCTGGCTGGTGCAGGGTCGGCTGGTGGGCCGAAGACCAGAATGCGCCGCTGCTGACATCGCGCAGGTAGCAGAACATGCCCCAGTTATCGCGGGTCGCATCTTCATGCCAGCGGGTCACGGCGATGTCGTTGCAGCGGCTGTAGCCGCCGCCGGCACTGCTGAGCATGACGTGGTAATTGCCGTTGGAGAGAAGCTGGACGGCGGGGCGCTTGCGTCCGGGATCGGTGAACACGCGCAGCCTGTTTTCCTGCGTTTGTGCGTCTTGCGCAGTGGCCAGCGCCTGGGCTGCATGCAGATAGGGCGCGGCGGTTTTCGGTACGCGTTCCTGCAGCAGCAGGACGGTCGCCTGGAAGGCCGGGATCGATTCGAAACGTCGCTGCATGGGCCGGTCCAGCAGCAGGCTGGTCAAGGCCAGCAGGCTCATGCCTTGATGGTGCGCCATGAACGAGCGTACCAACGCATAGCGTTGGCCGCGTGGCAGGCGCGCCTCGGTATAGTCGACCGCTTCATACAGGCCATAGCGGCCGGCCGCCCCCTGTGCAGCCAGGCGTTGCAGGTTGTGACAGGCCGCTTGCGGCTCGACCATCAGCGCCAGGGCACTGGCATACGGCGCAATCACGGTATCCTCGGCCAACCCGCGCTTGAGGCCAAGGCCTGGAACACCGAATGCCCGATACTGATAATTGAAGTGAGCGTCGAGGGTGTTGTAACCCGACTCGGACACGCCCCAGGGGATGCCCAACTGGTGGCCATGCTCGATCTGCAAGGCGACGGCCGCGCGGCAGGTCTGCTCCAGCAGCGTACCTTCATAGCTGGGCATGATCAGGTTGGGCATCAGGTACTCAAACATCGAGCCGGACCAGGAAAGCAGTACCGGCACGCCTCGATTGTTACTGAGCAAGCGCCCAAGGGTGAACCAGGCCTGTTGCGGCAACTGGCCCTGGGCGATGACCACGAAATTGGTCAGGCGCACCTCTGACGCGAGCAAGTCGTAGTAGCCGTTGTCCAGCCGGCGTTCGTCGGCGTTGTAGCCTATCGAGAAGAGGTCGCGTTGTGCATCGTAGAGGAACGTAAAGTCCATGCTGGCCAGTGACGCGGACAACTCGGCCAGTTGTTCAAGGTGGATGATGCGTGAGCGAGCCAGGCGTTGTACCGCCTGCACTTGCGCCTGATCAGCGGGCGGCCACAGGGTGCAATCGAGCTCGGCCAGTTGCCGCAGGCTGCTGGTTGATGTCGTCGGTGTCGGTTTCGCTGCCTTGGCCTGGGCAGGTGCCGGCGGCAGCGTGAAGCGCAGTCGTTCTGCCCGCAGCTCAGTGCACTGTGCCTGTAATGCCTGGAGCCAGTAGTGGACTTCTTCAGCAGAGGGGGGCGCAGTGTCGATGGCCAAGGCATCCGCCTGATCGAGTACTTGCAGGAAGCTGTCCGGGGTGTCCTGGACAATCGCCGAGTCCACCTTCGCGCGCAGTTCAAGCACGGTGCGGTCGTCGAGGTTCGCGTCTTGTAGCGCCTGTTGCAGCACATCCAGGGTGTCGGCCAGACCGCCAAGGGTGCGCTGATCGAACAGAGGCGTGTCGGCCAACCCCAGCAGCCCCGGTCGCAGGGTCAGCAACAGGCCCACCAGGTTGCCGCTGTCTACGGTAGACACATACCGAGGCGCCAGCGGCTGCAGTGTCTGGGTGTCGTACCAGTTGTAGAAATGCCCATGGTGACGCTCAAGACCGGTCATGCTTTCAAGCATGGCAGTGATGCGTTCAAGCAAGCGCCCGGTACTCAAATAGCCGAAATCGTGGGCCGCCAGGTGAGAGAGCAAGGCCATGCCCATGTTGGTCGGTGAGGTTCGATGGGCAATGGTCGGCTTGGGGATCTCCTGGACGTTGTCCGGCGGTAACCAGTTGTCCTCGGGGCCTACATAGCGATCGAAGAACGCCCAGGTCTGGCGTGACAGCATGCGCAGGAATCGCAGGTCCTGTGCTGACGGATTAAAGCCGACCGGTGTAGTCGGCAGGCTGATCCACCAGGCAATTGCCGGGCTCGCCAACCACACCAGCAGCAGGGGTGCCGCCAGTGCGAGTACGGCGACGGAGGGGAGCAGGGCAGCGAACAGGATCAGCGCCAGCGCCGGGGCAATCCACATGCTTTTATACATGCCCGGCAGAGTATTGCCACTGGAGCGCTCCACTTCACGAGAAGGTTGCCATTGCAGCAGGCGGCGTTTGCTGACCAGCATGCGCCACAGTGAGCGGCCAATCGCATCCAGGCTCAACAATGCATCGGAGGGCAACCAGACAATCGACAGCAGCGCACGCATGAAATGCTGGCCCGAGGTCCGCAATGCCGCACTCAGGTGTTGTCCCAATGGAATATCGGCAGGTTTCTGTACCAGCGCCAGTACCGATTGCAGCAAGGGTTGGAGAAAGACCAGGATGACCACCGCCAATGTCCAGGAGGCGGCTTCGTTGGTTTCCAACCAGCCCCAGGCCAACATGGCCAGGAAGGCGGCTGGTTCCAGGCTGCGGCGCAGGTTGTCAATGATCTTCCAGCGAGCAAGGTTGCTCAGGCGGTTGGGTGCGAAGCCTCCCTGGGGTTTCGGTGCCCACGGCAAGGCCCAGTACAGCACTTGCCAGTCTCCGCGAATCCAGCGATGGCGGCGTTTGGCATCGGCGCTGTAGCGCGACGGGTACTCCTCATACAGCTGAACATCGCTGAGCAGCCCGCAGCGGGCGTAGCAGCCTTCGATCAAGTCATGGCTGAGGATGCGGTTGTCGGGCAGGCAGCCTTCGAGTGCCTGTTCGAAGGCGTCGACGGCATAGATGCCCTTGCCGATGAAGGAACCGTTGCGGAACAGGTCTTGATAAACATCAGAGACGGCACGGGTATAGGGGTCGATACCCGCATCGCTGCCAAACAGGCGGGCATAGGTGGAACGTGCCGTGCTCGGCAGGCTGATTCCCACGCGGGGTTGGAGGATGGCGTAGCCACTGACGATCTTGCCGCTTTGTTCATCGAAAACCGGATGGTTCAACGGGTGCATCATGGTACCGATGCACTGACGCGCGACATCCCGGGGCAGCAAGGTATCGGTGTCCAGGGTGATGACGAAGCGCACCGCACTCAGCGGAGCGATATCCCCGACGATCAACGCAAAACGCTCCTGCCCTTTGCCCCGCAGCAAGGCGTTGAGCTCGGCGAGCTTGCCGCGCTTGCGTTCATGCCCCATCCATACCCGCTCGGTGGCGCACCACTGCCTGGGCCGGTGCAGCAGGAAAAACCGGTCGACCTGGCCATCGGCATATTTGTGGTTGAGCGCCTCGATCAGTTGGCGCGCCAGTTCAAGCAGCTCGGCGTCCTCGGGCATCACTTGGGCAGGGGCGTCCATGAAGTCACTGAGCAGGGCGAAATGCAGATTGGCATCGCGATTGGCCAGAAACCGCACTTCGAGGCCTTCCGCGAGGGCCTCGATGTCGCCAGCGTTGGCAAACAGCGTCGGCACTACGACCAGCGTTCGCGCCTCGGCCGGTATGCCCTTGCTGTAGTCCAGGCGCGGCAGTAGCGACGGGGCTACCGTGAGGGTCACCAGCCAGTTGACCAACCCGATCGCCAGACGGCTGGTCATCAACAGCGCGGGCACGGCGAGCAGCACCAGGCACCAGATGGGCGTGCCGCTGTAGTAAGCGCTGCTGAGAAATGGCCAGGCCAGCAACAGTGTCAGCAGCAGTGCAGGGCCCAGGTAGAACTTCAGCGGGGCGCTCTGCAACAGCCGCTTCCAGCGCTCGAGCAGCGACACGCTGGCGTGCAGCGCCTGCTCAAGGTGGGGCAACCCTTCAGCCACCAGGTAATAACCCACATGCCCGGTCACGCGGCCCGTGGACTGTGGGGTCGCGGCCAGTTCGATGGCCGCTTCTGCCACCATGGTTTCTGACTGCACGCAATGCCGGGCGAGGCGTTCGACCACATGGCGGTAACGATCGCGGGTGGCGAAGTCCATGTTCGCGTAGACGCCTGCCGGGTCCGTGCACAATACCTGTTCGACATGACTGAGCAGCTCGACGAACTCGCGCCAATCGGTCGCTGCCAGCAAGCGCAGGCTGGCGATGCTGTTGCTGATGGACACCTGGTCACCGGATTGCTGCTGGGCATCCATCTGCACCAGGCGTTCGACGGTGAAGCCGGACTCGCTCAGCGTTTGTTCAATCCATGCCATGGGCAATATCAGCGCGGCGCTTTGCCCTTGCAGGCGGCGGGCCAGTTCCGCAACGAATGAGGGGGTCATCGGCGGTGCCGAGCGCGCCATGTCGGCAACGGTCAACACCACGCTCTTGGCGTCGCGCTCGGCAATCTCGATCAACCGATCGGCCCAGTCATCGGCGAGGTTGCGGTCTTCCCGGTTGGCCATGACCCGGGATGCCACGCGCCGCAAGTTCTCGATCAGCGCCAGTCGTAGCATGATCGGGATTGCCCAGAGCTCGCCCAGGGCCAACGGCGTGATGGTCTGATAAGAGGCGATGAAACAATTGAGGCTTTGCGCGTCGACCCGGCCATCGCCATGAGCAATGGTCTCCAGGGCGATGTCGTAGACCCGCGGCAGGCCGGTCGAAGGGCCTTCGGCCAGGCGGGGCAGCTCGCGGCTATAGCCGTCGGGCAGGTGGGTCCTGGCGGTACGGATGTTTTCTTCGATCAGGTAGAAGTTGTCCAGCAGCCATTCCGCCGCAGGGGTGGCGCGTCGGCTGGAAAGTTGTACGGTCTTGAGCGCCGCGCAGCTGCGTTCGAGCAGCAGCTGGTTGTCAGTCAGGCGGCCCAGCAAGGCGTCCTTTCTTGAAAGACGCCCAAGCACATGTTGGCGGGCCAGTACGATACCGTGATCTGCCATCTGCTGCGCATTGAACAGGTCGGAACGCAGGATGGGCTCGTACTCGAACTTGTGTCGCGCGGCACTCCACCTGAGCCAGATGGTCGGTGAGCGCCACAGGCTGGACAGCGTGCGAGTCAGGATATTTTGCATGAAATCCTTCGTACGACCCGCGCAGCGCAGATCGCATATGGAATGAAGGCGGTTCTACGCCAGGCCAGGTGTGCGGGCGTTGCGCCGCCGGGCGCAGCATTCCAGTGATGAGTGTGGGGTGTTCAGCGGCGCGAAGTCTGTTCGGTAGCGAACATAGGCAGTGTTGGAGGCAGGCAGCGGTAGGGTCGGCGCAAGAGAAAATCGGCAGGCCAGGTATCTGCGACGGCGATGACTGTGGCCGAAGACAAGGGACCAGCCGTTGATGACTGATCAGTTCTGTTTGCGACCGAACACGGGTCCCGTGTCGAGATCAGGTACGGAGGTGGCGTGATCAGGTAATTGATTTGGCGGAAAAGCCGGGTAAGGTGGCGCATCTTTTGCCGCGGTGCCCACAATGACAAGCCCCAGTTTCAAGGATTCGAACGGCCAATTGGCGCAGGGCTTCAAGCCTCGTCACGTCACCATGCTTTCCATCGCCGGCATCATTGGTGCCGGCCTGTTCGTCGGGTCGGGGCATGCCATTGCCGCCGCTGGCCCGGCCGTCTTGCTGGCCTATCTGTTCTCCGGCCTGCTGGTCGTGCTGGTCATGCGCATGCTCGGGGAAATGGCGGTGGCCAATCCCGATACCGGATCGTTCTCTACCTATGCCGACCAGGCCATCGGGCGCTGGGCCGGGTTTACCATCGGTTGGCTTTATTGGTGGTTCTGGGTCCTGGTGATTCCCATCGAAGCCCTGGCGGCCGGCCATGTGCTGCACCAGTGGTTTCCCCAGGTCGATGCCTGGCTGTTCGCCCTGGGTTCGATCATCGCCCTGGTGGTGACCAATCTGTTCAGTGTGTCCAAGTACGGGGAGTTCGAATTCTGGTTCGCCATGGCCAAGGTCGTGGCGATCATCGGTTTCATCGGTGTGGGTTTTGCCGTGCTGATGGGCTGGGTTCCCGATCGCCAGGTCAGCGGCTTGAGCGGCCTGATGGCCCAGCACGGCGGCTTTGCCCCCAACGGCTTGTCCGCGGTGGTCGGCGCTTTCATCACCATCATGTTCAGCTTCATCGGTACGGAGGCGGTCACCATCGCCGCTGCCGAATCGAATAACCCCGCGCAAAACATTGCCAAGGCCACTCGCTCGGTGATCTGGCGGATCGGGGTGTTCTACCTGTTGTCGATTTTCGTGGTGATCTCCGTGGTGCCCTGGAATGATCCGCTGTTGGCTTCCGTGGGTTCCTACCAGCGCGCGCTTGAGCTGATGAACATTCCCCACGCCAAGTTCATGGTGGACGTGGTGGTACTGATCGCCGTGGCCAGTTGCATGAACTCCTCGATCTACATTGCCTCGCGCATGCTGTACTCGCTGGGCCGTCGTGGTGACGCACCGAAGGCGCTCAAGGCGACCTCCTCCGAAGGCGTGCCGCGTGCCGCCGTCATCGCCAGCACGGTGCTGGGCGCCGCGATCACTATCTGGAGCTACTTCATGCCCGCCGGCCTGTTCGAGTTTCTGCTCGCCAGTTCCGGCGCCATCGCCTTGCTGGTGTACCTGGCCATTGCCGTGTCGCAGTTGCGCATGCGGCGGATGTTGCGTCGGCAGAAGGTCGAACTGGCCTTTCGCATGTGGTTGTTCCCATGGCTGACCTGGTTGGTCATCCTGTTCATCTGTGCGGCGCTGGCGGTGATGATGATCACGCCCGAGCACCGCACCGAAGTGAGCGCGACCATCGGCCTGGCGTTGGCGATTTCCTTCATCGGCCTGGTGACATCCCGTGAACCGGCGCGGGCTGCAAGGGCGACGTCGGTGGGATAGCTGGCTAGACTGCTTGTCGGGCTCTTAAGTATGTGGCCGATGGTTATGGTGGTGATACGGCCAGGAGGATGTCGTAGTGTCTGCCGATGTACCGTGTGATGGGGCGGCCAGTTCCTCCAGGTGGGTAATGATGTCGTCCGGTTTGAGCACCAGTACGTCGCTGTCCAGGGTGTCCAGGATCATCTCGGCGGTGTTGCCGATCAATGCGCCAGACAGTCCGGTGCGGGCCACACTACCGATCACTGTGAGCACCGCTTCGAGCTTGTGCGCGATGTACGGGATCAGAACCTCGGCAGGACCTTCCTCGATATGCAGGCGTTCGTCGCTGACGTCGAATTCGGCCTGGAATGTCTTGCACAGTTCGCGATAGAGCGCCTGAATACTTTCCTTGAGCTGGAATACGGAGTCGGCCGCCGACAGCATGGGGTAGGGGTGGGCACTCAACATGTGCAGCGTGCCCCCGGCCAGTGTGGCGATGTCATAGCCGTGGCTGACGATGCCGGAATGCAGGACGCGATGTTCCATGTCACTGCTGCCAGCATCGATGGCCGCGAGAATGGCGCCACCGGTCCAGGGCCTTGTGGTTTTTACGATAAGCACCGGGCTGGGGCAGTATCGCAGCAGCTTCCAGTCCTCGGGGGTAAGCAGGGCCTTTATCAGCGGGTTGTCGGGCAGGTGCTGCTTGATCACCAGGCCGCAGCCTTGCGCTTGCTGGGCGGCGATGATGGTCTTGTACGGACTCCCTTGCCAGGCCTGCTGGGTACTTACACTGTAACCCTCCTTTACCAGGGCGCCTTGCATGTCGTTCATGTAGGAGGAATGTTGATTGCCTTTGTCGCAAGCCAGCAGGTGCAGGTGCGACTGGGTAGCGCTGGCAATCATTTTGGCCCGGTTCAGGATCAGGTCGCTGGACTGCTGCCAATCCACCACCACCAAGGTGTTGCGAATGGTGTGCATGAGAGTCTTCCTGTGCGTGAGTACAGTTTTTTATTGGGGCGGCGGCAAGGGCGTTCTTGGCCTTACCCGCCCGTCAACCGGAAGCTCACTTACCGACTTCATGCACGCGACAGCTAATTGCGAATCCTGCCAGCCAGATTGTTGACGCTAGATCGCGCTGGCATTACTTACTGGAACGGCTGCTGATCGCTCATGCAACTGCGTAAGTTGACTCCATATCACTGGCGCTGTTCTTCCATGGCATCTATATTAAGTTGTAACGCGGCCGATACACTGCGTGTTGAATGACCTGCGTTAGTTCCTGGTGGTTGCGTTGCCGGCAATGAAGCGCGTGAGCATCTGCCACGTTCAATGCCATGCCTGCCTGCGCCTTTCCGTCCGCACCAATGTAACGCGCAGAGGAATACCTCCAAACTTGGTGAAGTAAATCGAGTTGCCTTATTGCGTTTTCTTGCCCGCTCAACTCGATTGCTAAGTATGCGGGATATATTGTTTAAAGTTCAGTTAGCCCGTCGCTTGAGTTAGTTGATTTTCACCTAAAGATCCTCCGGGCAAACCCTATTCGATCTGATGAAAACGCGCCGTATTGCAAATGTTCGCACTGGACTCGCTCACCCTGCAGTCCTGCCATACTGTTGAGCATGACCAGCGCAACCTTCCGCTTCTACGAGGAGCTCAACGATTTCCTGCCGGCCGAGCGGCGGCGGCAGTCATTCACCTGCGAGTGCGCGCGAGGGGCGACGGTCAAGCACATGATCGAGGCGCTCGGGATACCGCACACGGAGGTCGAGTTGGTGCTGCTCAACGGTGAGTCGGTGGGCCTGGATCGGGTGATCATCGATGGTGACCGGCTGGCGGTGTATCCCAAGTTCGAAGCGCTGGACATCAGCCCGCTGCTGAAGGTGCGTGCGCAGCCTTTACGGGTGTTGCGCTTCGTCGCTGATGCGCACCTGGGTGGGCTGGCCAGCCTGTTGCGCATGAGCGGCTTCGACACGCTCTACGACAATGGCTTCGAGGATGGCGAGATCGCCGAGATCGCGGCAACCCAAGGGCGCATCGTGCTGACCCGCGACCGCGAGCTGCTCAAGCGGCGCATCATCAGCCACGGCTGCTACGTGCATGCCCTTAAACCATCGCTGCAGCTGCGTGAAATATACGAGCGCCTGGACCTGGCGCGTAGCGCGCGGCCATTCAGCCTGTGCCTTCATTGCAACCTGCCGCTGCACGAGATCAGCGCGGAACTCGCCCGTTTGCAGGTGCCGCCACGGGTTGGCGCCCTCTATTCGCACTTCCTGCGCTGCGACGGTTGCCAACGAATTTACTGGGAGGGTTCGCACTGGCGCGGCATGTGCGCACTGCTGGCACCTTTGCTGGATCGGTAGCTGATCTTTGCAGGTCTCCTGCAAGGAGCACTTTTCCACTGCTATGCTGATGACATCTGTTTCCATACTCGAGACGAGTAGCATGGCAGCACAAGGCAAGCGCTCCCCGTTCATGTTCAAGGCCATGGCCTATCCGGCTGGAATTTTGCTTGTCGCTGGGGCTGCCATGACGCTGCTCGACACTTACTTCGACCTGACGTTGCTGGCTGTGGCCACGGGCTGGCTGCTATTTTTCCGGGATTGGCTATTGCTGGAAACGCCAATGCCGAATTGGTCGCTGCTGATGATTATCGCGATTTTAATCGCCATGCTGTCTGTAGCGATTTTCTACGCCCGCATCACCGAAGGAACGGACGGCGAGTTACACGAGATAGAGCGAAAAATTTACAAAAAGAACAACCCTCAGTTCCCACGGCTGACGGAAAACCAGACGCTGTTGATGGAAGCTTTGGCCTATCATGCGAACTTCAGGAAAGTTGCAAATCTGGACTCGATTTGCAAGCTGGTCTCCCTCAGCACGTTAGAAGTTGAAACCGGTCTGAAGCAACTCCAGGCCAAACGTCTTGTGAAGCAAAAAGTCACAAGGGGGACGTTCGGCTCCACCATTTTTGAACTGACCCTGGCCGGCAAGGATTACGCGTTAGAGCGCTTTGAGCTGACGTAGTCCGGCGGCCCCGCTGCAAGCCTCGAATCATGGCTTGAGGTTCAAGTGCGCATGTGCGCTTTTCGGATCGACAAACCAGTGCTGCGCATTGTGATCACTTGAAGTCAGGTCGGCACTCAGGCCGTCTCTTGCGATAATGCGCAGGACGCAAACCGTGAGTAGTTCCGTCAGCTGCCGTTCAGCAATCTCCAATTCGTTCCAGTGCAACTGGCCATAGAGCATACCCATCACTGCATGGGTGATCAGGCAGGTCTCGGCATGGGGTTTGTCTTTGCGTGCGTGTTCATCGGCGATGATGTCGCTCAACATCGCACGGTGCGCGTGCTTCAACTTGTCGACGTGATGTTTGTGGGCCTCGTCGAGGTTCACGAACTCGCGGGTCACCAGGATCAATCGGTGCTTTTCGGTCAAGGCAAAGCCTACGAAGGCCTGGACAAAGCGACGTACCCGTTCGGCGCGGGTTTTGGCGCCTTTCATGCGACGCCTGGTGATGATCAGCAAGTCGGACAAAGCGGATTCGATGAGCTCGAACAACAGGCACTGTTTATTTTCGATGTGGTGGTAAAGCGACCCGGCCTGCAACCCGACGTGACTTGCCAGGTCACGCAAGCCAATGGCCTGGAAGCCACGTGTTGCGAATAGCTCGACTGCAGCGCGAACCAGCCGGTCGCGAGCGCTGAGTGGCGAATGGGTGGAGGCGTCGATTGCAAGCATGGTGGTTTCATCAGGGAAAAAGTGATTGTTCAGGGTTACGGACAGGGCGGCCCTGGCGCGCCGCCCTGCAGCCGGATCAGAGCGGATTGGACTCTTGCGGAAGAATCAGCCGCGAAGGCACGCGCTGGTGCGAACCCCGTGCCACCCAGTAGTAGATGAAGGCGGGCACTATCAGGCCGATCAGCCATGAGATATCGGTGCCACCGAGGGTTTCTACCAGCGGGCCGGTGTAGAAGCTGGTGGCAATGAATGGCATCTGGATCACCACGCCGAGGGTGTACACCGCGATGCCGGGCAGGTTCCAGCGTCCGTAGCGGCCATCAGGATCCGACAGGGCCGGAATGTCGTAGCGCTCTTTGGTCACCAGGTAGAAGTCCACCAGGTTGATCGCGCTCCAGGGGGTGAAAAACGCCAGCAGGAACAGGATGAAGGCGGAGAAGTCATGCAGGAACGAGTGGCGGCCCATCAAGGCCAGTGCTGTCGCCGCGCCGACCATGACCAGGATGTAGAGCAGGCGCGACACCCTGGAAATTTCCTGATTGCCGCGAAAACCGCTGACGATGGTTGCCAGTGACATGAAGCTGCCATAGGCGTTGAGGGTCGTGATGGTGACCTTGCCGAACACGATGCTGAAAAACAGCAGCGACGCCACAAAGCCACTTGCACCCAGGCCAACGATGTAGGACACCTCGTGCCCGGCGAACTGATCCCCCGCCAGCGCGGCGACGAACACACCGAAGATCATGGAGATCTGGGTGCCGATGACCGATCCCAGCCCAACGGCGAGAAAGGTTTTCAGGGCCGATGTGCTTCTCGGCAGATAGCGCGAATAGTCGGCGACGTAGGGGCCGAAAGCGATCTGCCAGGAGGCCGACAGCGAGATCGCCAGCAGAAAACTGCTCAGGGAAAAGTGCCGGTTGGCCAGCAGTTCGCCGATGTCGTGGGCGGACAGCAAGCGGTAGAACAGGTAGAAAAACGACACCACGCCAATCAGGCTCGACAGCCGTCCGATCCAGTGGATGGTGCGATAGCCCAGCACGGTCAGCACGACGATCATCGCCGCGAAAATGAGAATGCCGGTGCCATCACTGACGTTTAGCAACTGGCTGATAGCCTGGCCGGCGAGCACCGAGCCGCTGGCGGAGAATCCCACGTACATCAGGCAGGCCAGAACGATGGGGATGACGGCGCCGTAGACACCGAACTGCACACGGCTGGAGATCATTTGCGGCAGGCCCAGCTGCGGGCCCTGGGCTGCGTGCAAGGCCATGATCGCGCCGCCCAGCAGTTGACCGATCAGCAGGCCGATCAGCGACCAGAACACATCGCCGCCCAGCACCACGGCCAAGGCTCCGGTGACGATGGCGGTGACTTGCAGGTTGGCGCCGAACCAAAGGGTGAACTGACTGAGCAGCCGTCCATGGCGCTCGGATTCGGGAATGTAATCGATGGATCGCCGTTCTATATACGACTTGCGCTGCGCACTTTCTTTGGAGGCGGACATGGCGGTTCCTCTCGGGTGTCGTGGAATACGACAGCCTTCTCAGGTGGGGACATTCGGGATGAGGCCTGCAAGTCAGGCCCCGGTTTTTGCCTGGTTAGCGCTGGGCGTCGAGTACGCTTCGCGAAATGATGATTTTCTGCACTTCCGAGGTGCCCTCGAAAATCCGCAGGATCCGTGCGTCGCGCACATAGCGCTCCAGCGGCAGGTCGCGGATGTAGCCGTAGCCGCCGTGCAGTTGCAGTGCGGCATCGGTAATGAAGCCGGCGCATTCGGCGGCGAACAACTTGGCAGTGGCCGATTCCAGGCTGAAGCGTTCGCCGCTGTCACGGCGCGCGGCGGCTTTCCAGGTGAGCATGCGAGCCGCTTCCAGCTGCGCGTACATGTCAGCGATGCGCCATTGGGTGCCTTGATAGGCCGCCAGCGGCTTGGGCCCGATCTGCCGTTCGCGCACCCAGGCAAGGCTTGCCTGCAACGCCGCATTGGCAACCCCCAGGGACATGGCGGCGACTTCGACGCGGCCGCGATCGAGTACGGCCATGGCGGTGTTGAAACCGGCGCCTTCGCTGCCCAGCAGTGCCGATGCCGGCAGCCAGCAATCCAGGGCCAGTTCATAGATGGTGCTGCCGCGCAGGCCCATGGTTTTTTCCGGGCTGGAGAAGCTGATGCCCGCAGTGCCCTGGGGAATCATGAAGGCGCTGATGCCCTTGTGCCCGGCGTCGGCGTCGGTCTTGGCGTAGAGCACGATGAAACCGGCTTCACGGGCGTTGGTGATGTAGTGCTTGCTGCCACGGATTCTCCAGCCGCCGTTTTCAGCCTGCGCCCGGCAGCGCATGTCGGCCGGGTTGGAGCCCGCGGCCGGTTCGGTCAGGGCAAATGCCCCGAGCAACTCGCCGCTGGCAGCGCGGGGCAGCCATTCCTGCTTTTGCGCTTCGGTGCCGCCGATCAGGATCGAGTCGGTCGCCAGGAAGTGCGCGGTCAGGGCCGACGCGGTTGAGGCACAGGCGCCGGCGACGGCTTCGACCACGCGACTCATCGCCAGACTGCCGATGCCCAGGCCACCATATTCTTCGGGCAGGTTGATGCCCATGCCACCCAGTTCAGCCAGGGCTTGCAAGCTCTCGGCACAGAACGTCTCGGTTTCGTCGTAATGCTGGGCGCGCGGCTGGATCACCTCGCGGGCCAGTTTTTCAGCGGTTTCGATAACGGCCAGTTCGACCTGGTCCAGTTCAAAGTTCATGGGAAATCTCCTGTTTTTTCAGTCCGAATGCCTCGTTGTCAGCGCCCAGGCGAGGGGCGAGGGTGAAGGCGTGGGGTTTATGGCCATTGAAGAAAACCGGTTGCGGCACCAGCGGCTGCTCGCAGCCCGCGGGGCGAACCAGCAATTGACGAACCTGTGCCTGTTCGCTGTCGGCCGCCTGGGCGAGGTTCCACACCGGGGAGGACGGTACGCCGGCATCGAGGAGCGTGTCGCAGGCCTGGTCGACGCTCAGTTGGCCGGTCCAGTGTTCGATTTCGGCGCGCAAGGCCGGCTCGTTTTGCGTGCGTTGCGGGTCATCGACGAAGCGTGGGTCGCTGGCCAGTTCTGGCTTGCCCATGCATTCGCACAGGCGCTGGAACAGTTTGTTGCTGGCGACCGCAATAACCACCTGGCCATCCGCCGCGCGATAGGTATCGAAGGGGGTCGACACCGGATGGCGGTTGCCGACCAGGCCCGGCGCGACGCCATTGGCAAAGAGATTGGACAGGCCGGTCATTTGCAGGCTGAACAGCACATCGAACATGGCGACGTCGATGTATTGCGGGCCCGGCGCGTGCCGCTCGCGGGCGAACAACGCCGAGCTGATGGCCCAGGCGGCGTAGACCCCGGCACACAAGTCCCCGATGGCCTCGCCGCTGCGGGTCGGTCCTGTGCTGGCAAAACCGGTGACGCTCATCAGCCCGGACATCGCCTGCGCGACGATGTCATAGGCCGGGTTGGTTGACAGCGGACCATGCTGGCCGAAGCCGGAGATGCTCGCGTAGATCAGCCTGGGGTTGTATTGCTTGAGGGTATCGAAATCGATGCCCAGGCGACGGGTGACGCCGGGGCGGAAGTTTTCCACGACGACGTCGGCGTCGCGCACCAGTTCATACAGGCGGGCCAGGTCTTCGGTGGACTTGAAATCCATCTCGACACTGCGCTTGCCGCGATTGATCAGGCCAAAGTAAACACTCTCGCCGTCCTTGAAGGGGCCCAGGTGACGGCTGTCATCTCCGTGTCCCGGCACTTCGAACTTGATCACGTCGGCGCCAAGGTCCGCCAGCATCGCGGTGCAATGCGGGCCGGCCAGGACGCGGCTCAAGTCCAGCACGCGAACGCCTTGCAGTTGTTGGGTAAACGGGCTGCTGCTCATGGCAGTTTCCTCGTATGGGGGGATTTCTGTAGGAGCCGGCTTGCTGGCGATGCAGGCACCCCGGTGGGGCAGGCGAACCGCCATCGTCGGAGCGCCGCCCGCAGCAAGCCGGTTCCTACAGGGGTGCGTTATTTACCGGTAATCATCGGCAGGTTCAGCCCCTGCTCCTTCGCGCAGTCGATCGCGATCTGATAGCCCGCATCGGCGTGACGCATGACGCCGGTCGCCGGGTCGTTGTGCAGCACGCGTGCGATACGCTCGGCCGCTTCATCGGTACCGTCGCAGACAATCACCATGCCCGAGTGCTGGGAGAAGCCCATGCCGACGCCGCCGCCGTGGTGCAGGGACACCCAGGTCGCGCCGCTTGCGGTGTTGAGCAGGGCGTTGAGCAGTGGCCAGTCGGACACGGCATCGGAACCGTCCTGCATCGATTCGGTTTCGCGGTTCGGGCTGGCGACCGAACCGGAATCCAGGTGGTCGCGACCGATCACGATGGGCGCCGACAGCTCACCGCTGCGCACCATTTCGTTGAACGCCAGGCCCAGCTTGGCGCGCAGGCCCAAGCCAACCCAGCAGATACGTGCCGGCAGGCCCTGGAAGCTGATGCGCTCGCGCGCCATGTCCAGCCAGTTGTGCAGGTGGGCGTCGTCCGGGATCAGCTCTTTTACCTTGGCGTCGGTCTTGTAGATGTCTTCAGCGTTGCCCGACAGTGCAGCCCAACGGAACGGGCCGATGCCACGGCAGAACAGTGGACGGATGTAGGCCGGTACGAAGCCTGGGAAATCGAATGCGTTTTCCACGCCTTCTTCCTGGGCCATCTGACGGATGTTGTTGCCGTAGTCGAAGGTCGGGATGCCTTGCTTTTGAAAATCCAGCATGGCCTGGACATGCACGGCCATCGATTGTTTGGCGGCCTTGACCACCATGGCCGGATCGGTAATGGCGCGGTCGCGGTACTGTTCCCAGGTCCAGCCAGCCGGCAGGTAGCCGTTCAGTGGGTCGTGGGCGCTGGTCTG
>NZ_APIO01000045.1:0-33619 GCF_000408945.1 Pseudomonas sp. G5(2012) | reverse complement strand
GGCTCGCTCCCACAGTTGACCGCGTACCTTCTGGGTAAATGCGATCCCTGTGGGAGCGAGCCTGCTCGCGAAGGCGCGCGCGCGCGAAACAATTGGGCAGTCGTTTAATTGCCTACCCAACTGTTCCCGTTACGTTTACGTCACCGTGAAGCGTGGCCTTTCTCTACGGCAACGTGCCATCACGCTACTCGGCTACACACTTATCTCCGCCAAGCCATCGCACCAAGACAGTGCAACCATTCAAGCCTGCGCCTTTTCCTGAATCATGATCCAGGGCGAAACCACCACCGCCCACAACTCCGGATCCCTTTCAAAAAGATCCAGCGCCCGCGTTTCAGACAGCTTGGCGACCTTGTCGTCAGCCAGCCAGGCGGCCACTTTCTCGCCGTCATCGGTCGCCATGGCTTCGGCGGCAGCGATCAAATCAAGGCCGGGGTCGACCCACAATAGGGCACCCTTGGCAAAGAACGGCTCCAACTCCTTCCAGGTAATAGATGCAGTTTCTCCAAGCAGCTTGGCATAGAGGGTGCTAGGTTCTTCAATCATGGGTCAGGTCCGGAAAAGAAATCGACGCAATGATAACGTCGGTGGTCAGGCAGAAAAACCCAGATGCAATTTGCAGGATCGAATGAAAAGCGCAGGAATGCCAAGGAATGCACGGAATCTGGGTATAAGCCCGTCAAAGCCCCGCCGCAATTCTGACTTTTTCTTTCAAAAAAGCGACACCCCCAAGTTTTGCCCCCCGGCGCCAGCTTCCCAGGCTGACAATCGGCGCTCTACACTGTACCGGTACAGTTGCCGAGGGGCTTTTCCGGGGAATGTCGTAGATACTGACCCGGTTCTGCCGCCGACGGCGCCAGGACTATAAAAATTACAACAGTAAGAGTGGAGCACTATGACTAAGGCTACTAAGCAGATTTCCAAACTGTTTGCCGCTATGGTTCTGGCCGGGGTTGCCAGCCATTCGTTCGCAGCTGACACCATCAAGATCGGCATCGCCGGCCCAAAAACCGGTCCTGTAGCCCAATACGGCGACATGCAGTTCAGCGGCGCCAAAATGGCCATTGAACAGATCAACGCCAAAGGCGGCGTAGACGGCAAGAAGCTCGAAGCCGTTGAATACGATGACGCCTGTGATCCAAAACAAGCGGTAGCGGTCGCGAACAAAGTCGTCAACGACGGCGTGAAATTCGTGGTTGGCCACCTGTGCTCCAGCTCCACTCAACCGGCTTCGGACATCTACGAAGACGAAGGCGTGATCATGATCACCCCGGCAGCCACCAGCCCGGACATCACCAACCGTGGTTACAAAATGGTGTTCCGCACCATCGGCCTCGACAGCGCCCAGGGCCCTGCCGCCGGTAACTACATCGCCGACTTCGTAAAACCGAAAATCGTTGCCGTGCTGCACGACAAACAGCAATACGGTGAAGGTATCGCCTCTGCCGTGAAGAAAACCCTGGAAGGCAAAGGCGTGAAGGTTGCCGTGTTCGAAGGCGTCAACGCCGGCGACAAGGACTTCTCTTCGATGATCGCCAAGCTCAAGCAAGCCAACGTCGACTTCGTCTACTACGGCGGCTACCACCCGGAACTGGGCCTGATCCTGCGTCAATCCCAGGAAAAAGGCCTGAAAGCCAAGTTCATGGGTCCGGAAGGCGTGGGTAACGATTCCATCTCGCAGATTGCCAAGGACGCTTCTGAAGGCCTGCTGGTGACCCTGCCGAAATCCTTCGACCAGGATCCGGCCAACATCGCCCTGGCTGACGCGTTCAAGGCCAAGAAAGAAGATCCAAGCGGTCCGTTCGTGTTCCCGGCCTACTCGGCTGTGGAAGTGATTGCCGAAGGCATCAAGGCGGCCAAGTCCGAAGACTCCGCCAAAGTGGCTGAAGCCATCCACAAAGGCACCTTCAAGACCCCTACCGGCGACTTGAGCTTCGACGAGAAGGGCGACCTGAAAGACTTCAAATTCGTGGTTTACGAGTGGCACTTCGGCAAACCAAAAACTGAAGCCAAGCCTCAGTAAGGCGCTGCCTGACTGACTGCCAACAAAGCCCACGGCGTGCCGTGGGCTTTGTTTTACGAACGTATCTGGGCCGTGCTGGCGTGATCCGCTAGTCTCCCCACCTGAAAATCTCAAAACCGTCATCAGCGGTTCGCTGGCAAATCCCGGATTCGAAGTGGATGCAGATCCACGGGGCCCGGGCGGGAAAATGACTCCACCAGTGAAATGCGTATCAGGTTTTTAGGAGCGCTGTAATGCCTGACATCTATCACTTCTTCCAACAGCTGGTTAATGGTTTGACCATTGGCAGCACGTATGCCCTGATCGCCATCGGCTATACGATGGTCTACGGCATCATTGGAATGATCAACTTCGCCCACGGCGAGGTGTACATGATCGGCTCCTACGTGGCGTTCATCGCCATCGCCGGGCTGGCCATGCTGGGACTCGACAGTGTTCCGCTGTTGATGACCGCCGCTTTCCTGGCGACCATCGTCGTCACCAGTGCCTACGGCTACAGCATCGAACGGATCGCCTACCGCCCCTTGCGCGGCAGCAACCGTTTGATCCCGCTGATTTCCGCCATCGGCATGTCGATCTTCCTGCAGAACACGGTTCTGCTGGCGCAAGACTCCAAGGACAAATCCATCCCCAACCTGATTCCGGGCAACTTTGCCTTCGGACCAGGTGGCGCACATGAAGTGCTGATTTCCTACATGCAAATCGTGGTGTTCGTGGTGACCCTGGTCGCCATGCTCGGCCTGACGCTGTTCATCTCCCGCTCTCGCCTGGGTCGCGCCTGCCGCGCCTGTGCCGAAGACATCAAGATGGCCAACCTGCTGGGTATCAACACCAACAACATCATCGCCCTGACCTTCGTCATCGGTGCCGCGCTGGCGGCCATCGCGGCCGTGCTGCTGAGCATGCAGTACGGCGTGATCAACCCGAACGCCGGTTTCCTGGTCGGCCTCAAGGCCTTCACCGCCGCGGTACTGGGCGGTATCGGCAGCATTCCGGGCGCCATGCTTGGCGGACTGGTGCTGGGTGTGGCGGAAGCCTTTGGTGCCGATATCTTCGGCGACCAATACAAGGACGTCGTGGCGTTCGGCCTCCTGGTTTTGGTGTTGTTGTTCCGGCCAACTGGCCTGTTGGGCCGTCCGGAGGTTGAGAAGGTATGACTAGGAATCTTAAACAGGCGCTGTTCAGCGCTTTGCTGGTGTGGGCCGTGGCCTACCCGGTACTCGGTCTGAAGCTGACCATCGTCGGCATCAACCTCGAAGTTCATGGCACCAGCGACGCCACCCTGATCACCATCGCGGTGTGCTCGGTACTGATGTTCCTGCGTGTGCTGTTCGACCAGCAGATCAGCTCGGCCTGGCGTTCTTCGCCGAGCATGCCGCTGATCCCAGCCAAGGCCAGCAACTTCCTGACCCTGCCTACCACTCAGCGCTGGATCATCATCGCGCTGATCGCCGGCGCCCTGGTCTGGCCGTTCTTCGGCTCTCGCGGTGCAGTCGATATCGCGACGCTGGTGCTGATCTACGTAATGTTGGGCCTGGGCCTGAACATCGTGGTCGGCCTGGCCGGCCTGCTCGACCTCGGTTACGTCGGTTTCTACGCCGTTGGCGCCTACAGCTACGCGCTGCTGTCGCACTACTACGGCCTGAGCTTCTGGATCTGCCTACCGATCGCCGGCCTGATGGCGGCCACCTTCGGCTTCCTGCTCGGCTTCCCGGTGCTGCGTCTGCGCGGTGACTACCTGGCGATCGTGACCCTGGGCTTTGGTGAGATCATCCGTCTGTTCCTGCGTAACCTGACCGGCCTCACGGGCGGTCCGAACGGTATCAGCAACATCGAGAAACCAACGTTCTTCGGCCTGACCTTTGAACGTAAGGCCGCTGAAGGGATGCAGACGTTCCACGAGTATTTCGGCATCGCCTACAACTCGATCAACAAGGTGATTTTCCTGTACCTGGTTGCGTTGTTGCTGGCGCTCGGCGCGCTGTTCGTCATCAATCGCCTGCTGCGCATGCCCCTGGGCCGCGCGTGGGAAGCGTTACGTGAAGACGAGATTGCCTGCCGTGCTCTGGGCCTGAACCCTACCGTGATCAAATTGTCGGCGTTCACCCTGGGTGCCAGCTTCGCCGGTTTCGCCGGTAGCTTCTTCGCTGCCCGTCAGGGCCTGGTGACGCCGGAATCCTTCACTTTCATCGAGTCGGCGATCATCCTCGCCATCGTGGTACTGGGTGGCATGGGCTCGCAGCTGGGTGTGATCCTGGCCGCCGTGGTAATGATCCTGCTGCCGGAAATGATGCGTGAGTTCAGTGAGTACCGCATGTTGATGTTCGGTGCCTTGATGGTACTGATGATGATCTGGCGCCCTCAGGGTCTGCTGCCCATGCAACGTCCTCACATGGAGCTGCGCAAATGAGCCGCGAGATCCTTAAAGTAGAAAACCTGAGCATGCGCTTCGGCGGCTTGCTGGCGGTCAACGGCGTTGCCTTGAGCGTGAAAGAGAAACAAGTGGTTGCCTTGATCGGCCCCAACGGCGCCGGCAAGACCACCGTGTTCAACTGCCTCACCGGCTTTTACAAGCCAAGCGGCGGCAGCATCCTGCTCGATGGCGAGCCGATCGAAGGCCTGCCGGGCCACAAGATCGCCCTCAAGGGCGTGGTGCGCACCTTCCAGAACGTGCGGTTGTTCAAGGACATGACCGCGGTCGAGAACCTCTTGATCGCCCAGCATCGCCACCTGAACACCAACTTCCTGTCCGGCCTGTTCAAGACCCCAGGGTTCCGCAAGAGCGAACGCGAGGCCATGGAATTCGCCGAGTACTGGCTCGAAAAGGTCAACCTCAAGGAGTTCGCCAACCGTCCGGCCGGCACCCTGGCCTACGGTCAGCAACGGCGCCTGGAAATTGCCCGCTGCATGATGACCCGTCCGCGGATCCTCATGCTCGACGAACCGGCCGCCGGCCTGAACCCGAAGGAAACCGAGGACCTCAAGGCGCTGATCAGCGTGTTGCGTCAAGAGCACAACGTCACCGTGCTGCTGATCGAACACGACATGAAACTGGTCATGAGCATTTCCGACCACATCGTCGTGATCAACCAGGGCACGCCCCTGGCCAACGGTACGCCGGAACAGATCCGTGACAATCCTGAAGTGATCAAAGCCTACCTGGGGGAAGCGTAAATGCTGCAGTTCGAAAACGTTTCCACCTTCTACGGCAAGATCCAGGCCCTGCACAGCGTCAACGTCGAAGTCCGCCAGGGCGAGATCGTGACCCTGATCGGCGCCAACGGTGCCGGCAAGTCCACGCTGCTGATGACCCTGTGCGGTTCGCCGCGGGCCCACAGCGGCAGCATCCGCTACATGGGTGAGGAGCTGGTCGGGCAGGACTCTTCGCAGATCATGCGCAAGAGCATTGCCGTGGTGCCGGAAGGTCGTCGGGTGTTTTCCCGCCTGACCGTCGAAGAAAACCTCTCCATGGGTGGTTTCTTCACCGCCAAAGGCGACTATCAGGAACAGATGGACAAGGTCCTCGGACTTTTCCCACGCTTGAAAGAGCGCTTCAGCCAGCGTGGCGGCACCATGTCCGGCGGCGAACAGCAAATGCTCGCCATCGGCCGTGCGCTGATGAGCAAACCCAAGCTGTTGCTGCTCGACGAGCCTTCACTGGGCCTGGCCCCGATCATCATCCAGCAGATCTTCGATATCATCGAACAGCTGCGCAAGGACGGTGTAACGGTGTTCCTGGTCGAGCAGAACGCCAACCAGGCGCTGAAAATCGCTGACCGCGCCTACGTGCTGGAAAACGGCCGGGTGGTGATGACAGGCACCGGTGAAGCGCTGTTGACCGATCCGAAAGTGCGCGATGCGTACCTCGGTGGCTAAGCCTTTGCGGTAAACAAAAAGACGGCCTTTGCGGGCCGTTTTTTTATGCCCACCAAACTTCAACAACATCGCCCCCCCCTTTAGGAGCGAGCATGTTCGCGAAGAACCTGAGGCCACCGCGGGGCATCAGGCTTCCCGCTTTATCGTTAACGACCATCGCGACGGTGCGACGATTCGACATGCTCGCTCCTACAGGGGGGGCGTGATGGTTTAGAGCCTGTCCAGCGCCTCGCCGCTGCGCTTGAACCAGCCCATCAAATAATCCGCCAGCACCTGCGTACGCCTGGGCAGCCCACCCTGATACGGATGCACCAGATACATCGGCATGCTGCGTGTCTGATAATCACGCAGCAGCCAGCGCAAACGCCCGTCAGCCAATTCCGCCGGCAATGCATAGGACGGCAAGCGGGCAATGCCGGCGCCAGCCAGTGCGGCTTTTTTCAACAGGTTGTAATGATTACTGGCGAACGGTCCCGAAACCCGCACCCGCAACAACTCGTGTTGTTGGTGATACAACCACTCCTCCCGACCACTGTAGTGGCTGTTGAGCAAACAGCGATGCCCGGCCAGCGCCTGAGGGGACTGCGGCTCACCGTATTGCTCCAGATAGGCCGGGCTGGCACAGGTCAACTCCCGCCACGCCAGTAGCGGGCGCGCCACCAGGCGCTGGTCAATCGCCACATCGGAGCGGACCGCCAGATCGAAGCCGTCACGGGACAAATCGCGGTAGTTGTTGTTGAGCTCCAGTTCGATCTGCACCTCGGGATACTGGGCCGAGAACTCCAGCAACAAGCCATCGAAGAACGTTTCCCCAAGCGACACAGGTACGGTCATCCGCACAGGGCCCGCCATGTCATCCTTCAACCGTGCCAGGGCCTGGCGCGCGCGCTCGACTTGCACCACCAGCGCCTGGGCTTGGGGCAACAACGCAGCGCCTGCCGCCGTCAGGCTCAAGCGTCGCGTGGTGCGTTGTAGCAGGACCACGGAAAACTGCGCTTCCAACTGACTGATGCGCTTGGACAACTGGCCCTTGCTGCAACCCAATTGCTGCGCCGCCAAGGTAAAGCTGCCTGCTTCGACCAACACGGCGAATGCCGCCAGGTCATCCATCTCGCTCATGGATTGTTTCCATTTGAAAACCAAAGGTTGCCTATTAGCGCGCTTATCCGTGGAAAAAACCAGTCTAAACTGAGGCCTCACTTATCGATACGAGGATCAGCCAGCATGAAAATTCTTTTGATCGGCGCAGGTGGCACCATTGGTTCGGCCGTCGACAAGGAACTGTCCCCGCGCCACGAGATCGTGCGCATCGGCCGCAAAAGCGGTGATTTCCAAGTGGACATCAGTGACAGCGCCTCGATTCGAAAACTGTTTGAGCAAACGGGCAAGTTCGATGCGTTGGTCTGCGCCGCCGGCAACGTGACCTTCGCGCCACTGGATGAAATGACCGAAGAGAGTTTTACCCTGGGCCTTAAAGACAAGTTGATGGGCCAGGTCAACTTGCTGCTGGTCGGTCGCGAGTTCGCGAATGACGGCGCGTCGTTCACCTTCACCACCGGCGTGCTCAGCCACGATCCGATCCGCAGCGGCGCGTCCGCCGCGTTGGTCAACGGTGCCCTGGACAGCTTTGTCCGTGCCGCCGCGATCGAATTGCCGCGTGGCCTGCGGGTCAACTCGATCAGCCCGAACGTGCTGGTCGAAGCCATGGGCAAATACGCACCTTACTTCCGCGGCTTCAAACCGGTTCTGGCGGCCGATGTGGCATTGGCCTACGCAAAGAGTGTCGAAGGCTTGCAGACAGGTCAGACCTTTCACGTGGGCTAAAGCCTTGTGATGAACGGTCAGGCTGAGTAACGTGACGGCACTTGTCAGGAGACCCCAAGATGCGTGCTGCCCGTTCCTTAGTCCTCGTTGCCCTTCTTCCACTGTTCGCCGCATGCCAGTTGTTCGATGGCTCGAGGGAAAGCGCTTCCCACGTCGGCCAGGCCCGTATGCAGGGCCAATTGAGCGCAGCCGACGGCAAGCTGTTGTTCCAGCCGTGCGGCGAGCAGAAACGTTATGCGGTCAACGACACGGGCGGTACCAGCGTCCTGCAACAGGCCGCGAGCCTGGCCGATGCCCAAGGCAAACTGTTTGCCGATGTGCGCGGGCGGATCGTTTCCGGCTCCGGCGACGGGCAACTGGACCTCGAACAGCTGTATCGCATCGAGCGTTCGGGCAATGCCTGTGCCGATCCCGACTTCAAGAAGCTGATCCTGCGCGCCGCCGGCCATGCCCCTGAGTGGAGCGTGAGAGTCACCGGCAAAGGCATGGTCCTTGAACGCGCCGGCCAGGCGCCGTTGGCCGTGCCCTATGTCGAGGAGCAATTGGGCGAAGGCCGCTTCAACCTCAGCACCGAAGCCAACCAGCAGCACATCGAACTGTGGGTCGCACCGCAACGCTGCGTCGACAACAGCACCGGCAGCATCCAGCACATGAGTGCTGAACTGCGGATCAACGGCCAGGTGCAACGGGGTTGTGGGTATTTCGGCGGATCGCGCGACGACTGATCGTTTAAGCCTCACGGGCCTGAGCCTTTGAGGCTTATAATCGCCGGTTTCAAACGCCCTGGCGCAGTTGTGCGCCCCGCGAACCGGATCCTGCCATGTTACGAATCACCGAACTCAAGCTGCCAATCGACCATCCCGATGAAGACCTGCGCCCTGCCATCCTGCAGCGCCTGGGCATCACCAGCGATGACTTGCTCGATTTCACCTTGTTCAAGCGCAGCTACGATGCGCGCAAAAAGTCCTCCGAGCTGTGCTTCATCTACACCATCGACCTCGATGTTCGCGATGAAGCCTCGGTGCTGCACAAGTTCGCCGATGACCGTAACGTCAACGTGGCACCGGATGTCAGCTACAAAATGGTCGGCCAGGCGCCGGCCGACCTGAGTGTGCGCCCTGTCGTGGTCGGCTTTGGTCCATGCGGGATCTTCGCCGGCTTGCTGCTGGCGCAAATGGGCTTCAAGCCGATCATCCTCGAACGCGGCACCGAAGTGCGCCAGCGCACCAAGGACACCTGGGGCCTGTGGCGTAAAAGCGTGCTCAACCCCGAGTCCAACGTACAGTTCGGCGAGGGCGGCGCGGGGACATTCTCCGATGGCAAGCTCTACAGCCAGATCAAGGATCCGAAGTTCATCGGGCGCAAAGTCCTCAATGAGTTCGTCAAGGCCGGTGCCCCGGAAGAAATCCTCTACGTCAGCAAACCGCACATCGGTACGTTCCGCCTGACAGGCGTGGTGGAAAACATGCGTGAGCAGATTCGCGCCATGGGCGGTGAAGTGCGTTTCCAGCAGCGGGTTACCGACGTGCTTATCGAGGACGGCCAACTGGTTGGCGTCGAACTCGATGGCGGCGAGCAGATCCACTCGAAACACGTGATCCTGGCCCTCGGCCACAGTGCCCGGGACACGTTCCGCATGTTGCACGGCCGTGGCGTGTTCATGGAAGCCAAGCCATTCTCGGTAGGATTCCGCATCGAACACCCGCAGTCGCTGATCGACCGCGCGCGCCTGGGCAAGTACGCAGGCCACCCGAAACTCGGCGCCGCCGACTACAAACTGGTGCACCACGCCAAGAATGGCCGTTCCGTCTACAGCTTCTGCATGTGCCCGGGCGGCACGGTGGTGGCGGCGACGTCCGAGCCAAATCGCGTGGTGACCAATGGCATGAGCCAGTACTCGCGTAACGAGCGCAACGCCAACTCCGGGATCGTTGTCGGAATTACCCCGGAAGTCGATTACCCGGGCGGCCCGTTGGCCGGTATCGAGTTGCAGGAACGCCTGGAATCCCACGCCTTTGTGCTAGGCGGCAGCAACTACGAGGCACCGGCGCAACTGGTCGGCGACTTTATCGCCGGCAAGCCGTCCACCGAGTTGGGCAGCGTTGAACCGTCCTACAAACCGGGCGTTGCCCTGGGTGACCTGGCGCTGGCCTTGCCGGCCTTCGCCATCGAAGCGATTCGCGAAGCCTTGCCGGCATTCGAGAAACAGATTCGCGGTTACTCGCTGCACGATGCCGTGTTGACCGGGATCGAGACCCGCACGTCGTCGCCGTTGCGCATCACCCGCAACGAGTCGATGCAAAGCCTGAACGTCAAGGGCCTGTTCCCGGCGGGTGAAGGCGCAGGTTATGCGGGTGGGATTCTGTCGGCGGGTGTCGATGGCATTCGCATCGCCGAAGCCGTGGCGCGGGACATCCTGGGCTTGCAGGCCTGACGCATATCCCTTGTGGGAGCGAGCCTGCTCGCGAAGGCGGATTAACACTCAACAGAAATGTTGACTGATCTACCGCTTTCGCGAGCAGGCTCGCTCCCACAGTGATTTCTGCGCATGACGAATTCAGATATTGGCGCGCAACACCGTAGCCGGTAGCGCCTCGCCGCGCTCGACCGTCGCCGCCACCGCATCGATCAACCCACCCAGTTCAAACCCCTCGGCCTGAAGCCAGGCCTGATCGTAATACGTCGTGGCATAGCGCTCGCCGCTGTCGCACAGAATCGCCACGATCGACCCCTCCTCCCCCGCTGCAGCCATCTGCTGCGCGGCCATCAAGGCGCCGATCAGGTTGGTCCCGCTCGATCCGCCGACATGACGCCCCAGACGTTTCGCCAGGTAATGCATGGCTGCCAACGACAACGCGTCCGGCACCTTGACCATCGCATCGATGACCTTGGGCAGGAATGACGCCTCCACCCGGGGTCGTCCAATGCCCTCGACCCGCGAACCGTGAGCCAGGCGCAGGCTGGCATCACCGCTCTGGTAGTAATCGAAAAACACCGAGCGTTCGGCATCGGCACACAACACGCGGGTGGCGTGCTGGCGATAGCGTACGTAACGTCCCAGGGTCGCCGTCGTGCCCCCGGTACCGGGGCTGGACACCAGCCAGCTCGGCTCCGGGTGCTTTTCGAAGCGCATCTGCTGGAAGATCGATTCGGCGATGTTGTTGTTCGCCCGCCAGTCGGTCGCGCGCTCGGCGTAGGTGAACTGGTCGATGAAGTGGCCATCGTGTTCGCGCGCCAGGCGTTCGGATTCGGCGTAGATCTGTGTAGGGTCCGTGACCAGATGCGTTTGCCCGCCATAGAAAGCGATTTGCGCAATCTTCTCCTTCGAGGTGCTGGCCGGCACGACCGCAATGAACGGCACCCCCAGCAAACGCGCGAAGTACGCTTCGGAAATTGCCGTCGAACCGCTGGACGCCTCGATGACTGGCGCTCCGGGCTTGAGCCAGCCATTGCACAGCGCGTACAGGAACAGCGAACGCGCCAGACGGTGTTTCAGGCTGCCGGTGGGATGGCTCGACTCATCCTTGAAGTACAACTCGATGCCGGCAAAGCCTGGCAGCGACAAGGGGATCAGATGAGTGTCGGCGCTGCGCTGGAAATCGGCTTCGATGATCCGGATGGCTTCGCGGGACCACTGTCGGATGTCGCTCATGGTAGTTATCTCGATGGATCGGGCAATTGGCGGCCTTTTCACAAGCCTGAGCCTTCAAGCTTAGGAAAAATCCTACATCCAGCACAGATACAGCTGGGTTCCAATGCATCCGGCAACTGCTAGGCTCAAGACCTCGCCGCAGAATCGTGCTGTTACGACATATAACAAAAAAGAATATAACTTTTGTTTTAACAACTAACGGTACGGGTTAGGGTGTGCCACCTTTTGACTAATCGATGGAGAGCGACTGTGCCTCTGCGTAGCACGTTCACGCGTTTCTTTCAGCTGGAAGCTGCCAGCGGTCTGTTATTGATCGCCGCGGCTATCCTCGCGCTGATCATCAATAACTCCCCGCTGTCGTGGCTGTACAACGGCCTCCTGGAAACCCCCGTTGTCGCCCAGATCGGCGCGCTGAAAATCGCCAAGCCCCTGCTCCTATGGATCAATGACGGGCTGATGGCGATGTTCTTCCTCTTGATCGGGCTGGAGGTCAAGCGCGAGGTCCTCGACGGGCAACTGTCCAAGCCGTCGCAGATCGTCCTGCCCGGCGCAGCCGCCATTGGCGGCATGGTCGTGCCAGCGTTGATCTACTGGTTCCTCAACCGCGACAACCCGCCGGCCCTGAACGGCTGGGCGATCCCGACAGCCACCGACATCGCTTTCGCGCTGGGTGTACTGGCGTTGCTGGGCAAACGCGTTCCGGTCTCGCTGAAGTTGTTCCTGATGACCCTGGCGATCATCGACGACCTCGGCGCCATCATCATCATCGCGATTTTTTACTCCGGCGAGCTGTCGACCCTGTCCCTGGCACTGGCTGCAGCCTGCATCGCGGCGCTGATCGGAATGAACCGGCTCGGCGTGGTAAAGCTCGGACCGTACATGATCATCGGCCTGATCCTCTGGGTCTGCGTACTCAAGAGCGGTGTGCATGCCACGCTGGCGGGCGTGACCCTGGCCTTCTGCATACCGTTGCGCACGAAAAACGCCGAACCGTCGCCCCTGCTGACACTGGAACACGCGCTGCACCCTTGGGTGGCCTACGGCATCCTGCCGTTGTTCGCCTTCGCCAACGCCGGCCTGTCGCTGAGTGGCGTTACCGCCGAGAGCTTCACCCATAACGTGCCAATGGGCATCGCGATTGGCCTGCTTCTGGGCAAGGCAATCGGCGTCTACGGCCTGACCTGGCTGGCGGTGAAAACCGGCATCGCCGCCCTGCCCCAGGGTGCCAATTGGGGCCAGGTGCTGGGTGTCGCAATTCTTTGCGGCATAGGCTTCACCATGAGCCTGTTTGTCGGTTCGCTGGCCTTTGAGCCAGGCGTGAGTGACTATGCGGGGATGGATCGGATGGGGATTCTCACCGGTTCGATTCTGGCGGCCTTGATTGGCTATGCCGTCACGGCTGCGGCGAGTCGCAAGCCTGCACTGCAAACGGCGCACCTGTAGGACCAAGCTGGCTCCAGGCGGCGTTCCGATGGACGTCAACGATGATGCGGGAAATCTGAAACCCAACGGTGTTTTCAGGTTTTTCGCGAGCAAGCTCGCTCCTACAAAAAACCGTACAGAACTTCGGATTCTTCCTACGAGCTTTACGGAAGCTGCCTGCATAAATCCCCAAGCCTTTCTCGTTAACGTTGCGATTTGTGACCGTGCCTTTTGCTTTATGCAGACATGGTCAAATTCAGCAATTTTGGAGAGGGTTATGGCGCTACGTCAGGAACTGATGCCCCCGCACCTTTGCGAAACCAAGGTTGCTCGCCTTGCAAACCTTGCTGCGCAAATTGATGGCGCAAATCAGGATCAGACCAGGGATCAGCTGGCTCAATTCAATCGAGAGGCTATGACGGATCTGACCTCTCTCGATTTTCCAGGTATTGACGAAGCCCAGGATCATGACACTTGGGTTCGCCAGATCCTGATGGGGCCTTATGAGCGCCGCCTGAAGGATATCTCCCAACCTGAAATGATCGAAATGGCTCGAAGAGTCATGGATGCGGATATCCCGGAACACGCCACCTGCTTTTGGCTGCAAATGTTGGCCCTCAATATTCCAGATGCTCGTATTTCCGATCTTTTTATCTGGCCCGGCGAATATTTTGGTGATGGGGACGACGCTCGAGAATTAATACCCGAGCAAGTCATTGAAACAGCCCTAAAGAACGATTTTTAGCCCGATGCCGGAAACCGGCGCAAAAAAAACCCGACCAGTCACCCTGGTCGGGGTTTTCTCTTACCCGTATTACCGCTTAGTGAGAAACGCGACTGGTGCCATCAACCGTGGCAATACGCACGCGCTCGCCGACGCGGAACACTTCGTTTTCCTGAACCTGCTGCACGTAGGCACGCATGCTGCCGTCGTCTTCACGCACGGTGATCTCCACGCCCTGGGTGCGGGTCAGGCCTTCTTCGGTAGCCGAGCCCAGCAGCCCGCCGGCCACTGCGCCGATGACCGCTGCGACGATACTGCCTCGGCCGCCGCCGATGGCACTGCCGCCAACTCCGCCGACCACTGCACCCGCAGCGCCGCCGATCGGGGTCTTGGTACCTTCGATTTTCACCGGCCGCAGGGCTTCGATGGTGCCCATGCGAATCGTCTGCACGCGACGCGCTTCGTCACGGGAATAGGAGTCACCGGTCAAGCTCGATTGGCAGCCAGTGAGCAACATCGCCATGGTGGAAAAGGAAGCAACCAGCAGAACAGACTTACGCATAGCATCAACTCCAAAGGACAAGTAACCATTAAACTCCGCAGCTGAACGCCTGTCACGGCCTTGCCTGGAGAAAATTGCTTCGATTCAGGCTCTGTACAGGCCCCTTGACGAGCTCACCACACAGTTGTGGCTATTTGCAAAACTGCGCCACTGACCAGGGATCTATATGGATTACTTTATCATTGTCGTCACAACCGTCGCTGGACTGTACTTCCATGGGTGGCTATATGTGCGCATCAGACGCTGGATGGACCGTGACCTGGCATTAGCGCTGGCTGGCAAGGACGAGCAGAAAAAAGCCTTCATGCTCGAACAGTTGGCAAGCGCTCATGCGCAGAAAATCAAGCGTCGAGACCTGCCGCGGTGGCTCGAGGCCGCAGCGGCAAGCTATTCCGAGCGGTAGACTGCTTAAGGCGCCAGACGTTCAAGAATCCAGTTGGCGCCCTGCAGACGATAGTTGAGCCGGTCGTGCAGACGGCTTGGACGACCCTGCCAGAACTCGATGCGCTCTGGCAGCAAACGATACCCACCCCAATGTTCAGGGCAATGTGGCTGGGTATCGCTGAAACGCTGCTCGGTATCCTTGAGCAGCGACTCCAGTTCGCTACGATCGGCTATCACCCGGCTCTGCGGCGAAGCCCAGGCACCGAGGCGGCTGCCCAGCGGGCGCACCTGATAATACGCATCGGACTCCTCGGGCGTGACCTTCACCACCCGACCTTCAATCCGTACCTGACGCTCCAGCGTCGGCCAGAAAAACGTCATGGCCGCGAATGGATTCGCCTCCAGCTGCTGGCCTTTGGCGCTGTCGTAGTTGGTGAAAAAGGTGAAGCCCTGCGCATCCAGTCCCTTGAGCAGCAGAATGCGGCAATGCGGCCGCCCGTCCTGGTCGACAGTGGCCAAGGTCATGGCATTAGCCTCCACCGGTGCCTGCTCGGTTTTCACCGCATCGGCAAACCATTGGTGGAACAGCGCAAACGGCTCGGCCGGGGCTTGCGCCTCGGTCAGGCCATCACGGGTGTAGTCGCGGCGCATATCAGCCAGGGCCTTGGTCATGGCGCAATCCTTATGGTTAACGAATCACTTCTTTGTGGTATCGGCGGCGACTTTGGTCGCGTCGGCAGCGGCTTTGGCCGGTGCGGTCTTTTTCGCTGGCGTTGCGGTTTTAGCCGGTGCCTTCTTGGCTGGAGCCTTGGCGACTTTCTTGGCCGGCGCTTTTTTCGCCACCGGTGCAGCCGCTTTCTTCGCTTCGCTTGGTGCTGGAGTCACAGGCTTGGCCACCGGTTTGATGTCCTGGGTTGCGACCATGCGCACGGGCGCCGGGGCCGGCATATTGTACTTGCTCAGCAACGCGACCATGGTGTTTTGCGGCGTTACCAACAGCTCCACTCGACGGTTCAAGGCGCGGCCCTCAACGCTGTCGTTGGCGGCACGCGGAGCTTCGCCGCCCATGCCACGCAGCATCAGGCGATCACGCTGCAGACCACTGAGGCGGAAGATCGCCGCCACGGACTGCGCACGCTCCTGACTCAGCTTCACATTGGCGGGCGCTGCGCCCGAGGTATCGCTGTGGCCGAGTACCAGCACGGCGGTCTTCGGGTCAGCTTCAAGGATTTTCGCAACGCGAGTGAACGGGCCGAGCGTCACCGGCAAGAGCATGGCCGGGCGGTCCGGGTTGAACGAGCCCTCTACGGGCGCGGTCACCACCAATACGTTTTCACGGCGTTCGAGTTGCAGGTTGCTGTCCTTGATCGCTGTGCGCAGACGCGGTTCGTAGTCGTCCAGCCAAGCCTGGGTGACTTTCGGATCGGGCATCGGCACGGCTTTGGCTGTGCTCTGCTCTTTGCCACCAAACGGCCACCACCACTTGCCATCTGCATCAGCCTCAGCCTTGGCCTTGGCCACTTCGACCGGCTTGGCTGCAGGTTTTACTTCTGGTTTTTTATCGAGCGCTTCCTCGGAACCGAACGGCCAGTACCAAGGGCTGGAACTCTCAGCCTTGGCAACCGGTGCGGCAACGGGTTTCAGCGCTGCCGGGGCTGGCGCTGGCTCCTTGGCCGCGACTTTGTCGGAAGACCCGAACGGCCACCAGCTGCCGCCGTCTACATCACTTTTAGGAGTCTGTGCGCAACCTGTAATAGCGAAGCACAGTGCCAAGGCGAGGGTGGGTTTGGTTGACATTGGATATCCACAAAAATGAAGTAGTTAAAATCAGGCCGGATCGGCCCGCATAAACAGACGGTTGGAAACTGAAAAGGCCATCGGGTTCCAGCTCCGGAACCGTTGAGCGTGATTTACAGACAAGTGGCCAGTACCCGCACAAGCTTTTGCGCGCGCGGATCCATCAAGACGTAGGGCCCCAGGGTATTTGTCACAAAACCGAACGCCACATCATGCTCGGGGTCAGCAAAACCAACGGAGCCGCCAGCACCCGGATGCCCGAACGCTCTCGCGCCCAGTCCGAAGGTGGCATTGGGCACATCCGGTTGATCGAGCATGCAGCCCAGGCCAAAGCGCGTTCGAGTCAATAAGGTCTTGTCCTCGCCGAGGCTGTGCTCGCGGGTCAGTTCATCGAGCAACTCGCCTTCGAGCAGGCTGCCATCGAGCAACCCGGTGTAAAACCCGGCCAGGCTACGGGCATTGCCGTGGCCATTGGCCGCTGGCTGCTGCATGCGTCGCCACTCCGGCTTGTTGGTACTGGTCAGAACCGACGGCGGATTGGTGAAAGCGCGGGTGGTCATGGCCGCTGGCTCACGCATGGTCACTTGCAGCAGGCGCTGGGCCGCCGCATCGCCGACATTGCCCTTGCCGCGGGCAATGTGCGCCACGCGATAGAACTCTTCATCGGCCAGACCGACGTGAAAATCCAGGCCCAAAGGCTTGGCAACCCGCGCCACGATGGACTCACCGGGACCACGACCATCCGCACGGCGCAACAGTTCTCCGACCAGCCAGCCATAAGTGATGGCCGCATAACCGTGACCTTCGCCTGGCGTCCACCAGGGCGTTTCGGCGGCCAGCGCCTCGACCATGGTTGGCCAGTCGTACAGCGCTTCGGGAGCAAGCAGCTCGCGCAACGCCGGCAGCCCGGCCTGATGGCAAAGCAGCTGGCGCAAGGTGACCGATTCTTTGCCTGCGGCGGCGAATTCCGGCCAGTAGCGAGCCACCGGGGCATCCAGTTGCAGCTTGCCTTCAGCCACCAGCTGCAGGGCGGTGACGGCGGTGAAGGTCTTGGTGCAGGAGAACAGGTTGGCAATAGTGTCGCTGTGCCAGGCTTCGGCCCCGTCCTTGTCGGCGGTGCCGGACCACAGGTCGACGACGGTTTCGCCGCCGATCTGGATGCACAACGCGGCGCCACGTTCCTGAGGATCGTCGAACAACGCCGCGAACGCTTCGCGCACTGCCTCGAACTTAAGCTCGTAATGACCCTGAATCTGCACCCGCGACTCCCCGAAGAACGTTCTGTAAAAGTGGCCCGCATTGTTCCAGCCCTTGAGGGTTTTGGGAACAGGTGCGGGCTGGGCGGTCAATCACTCGCAAAAATGACTGGACATTTGGAGTGTCTGTTCAGGCGCCTTCGCGAGCAGGCTCGCTCCCACAGGGATCGGACTCAATGACCTTTGCCGGAATGCCCACCAGCGCCCTTCCCCGGGCCTTTCCCGGCTTCGGCCTTGCGCCCGCCCTCGGCGTCGTGGCTGGCTTTGTCGACCTCAGCTGCAGCCTTCCGGGCCTCTTTGCCCAACTGATCAAGCGCCGACAGGTTGCTCTTGCGCACACTGTCGACAAAGCCCTGGAATGGCAGATCGGTAACGCCTACCAAGCCAAAGTGACCATTTTCGCCATCCAGCAGGCGCCCGGTCACGGGTTGGTCAAGGTATTGAAACCAGTGCAACCCGACAATCGACGGTTCGTTCAGCGCCTGTTTCAGGAAATTCGCGTAGGCCGGGCCACGGTCTTCTTCCTTCGCCAATTGCGTCACGCCGCCCCAGAACGGGCCGCGATCGGTTGAGCCAAAGTTGAATTCGGTGATCAACACCGGCTTGTCGAGGCTGCGCAGTTGAGCGAAGTCGTAACCATCCTGCGGTTGCAAGGTGTACATGTTGAAGCTCAGGACGTCGCAATACTGCGCACAGGACTCCACGGCTTCCGGGGTGCTGATGGCGAACCGGCCACCGAGCAGCAACTGGTTGGGCGCGTGCCACTTGAGGGAATCGGAAATGGTCTTGAAGTAGGTGTCGGCGAAAACCTTCTGGAAATATTTGAAGTCAGCCTCGATTTCCGGGTGCTCGGCGCTTGGCAACGGCGGTACGAAGCCTGGGTCTTCCATCAGTTCCCAGGCCGGCAGATCGATACCCCAGGCTTTCGACAAGCCCGCCTGGTTGCGGTATTTGTCGCGCAACTGCTTGAGGAACGCGCGCTTGGCCGGCACGTCGGTGGTCATTTTCAAGGTGGCGTACGCCAGCGCGTAACGGGCTTTCGGGTCGTCGCCGGGACCGGCCCAGGCCAGTTCGTTATCGGCGAAGTAACCGATCAGCCATGGATCGTCACGGTGATCGCGGGCGGCAATGGCCACGGCGCGCTCGGTCGCCATGGCGAAACGCGGGTCGAACGGGTCGGGCATCCCGCCCCACCAGTCGCTGCCGGTGCTGATGCTGGCGTAATCGCCGACGATCGACAGCGGCAAGGTGTAGGGAACGCGTTCCGCGTCATTCAGGGTCGCAGCGCTCCAGTTGCCGAGGGTGTTGAAGCCCCAGGCTTGCAGGCGATCGAGGGTGTGAGCGGTCCAGCGTTGTTCATCAAACGTCGCCTTGCACGGCTCGACAGGTGTTGGCTCCGCGGCTTTCGCCACCGTCGCATCGACGGCGCCGGCCTTGGCGGCTTCGGCGACACCGGATTCGGCGGTTGATGGCGCGACGGTCGGCTCGGCAGCCTTCTCGGCCGTTGCCTCTACCGCGTCAGCCTTGGCCGCCTCAGCGACTCCGGCTTTGTTATTGCTACCCAATGCACAGGGGTCGCCATACAGACGCTGCAGATTGGCGCCGTAGAAGTCGTACCACTGGCCAAAATTGAAGCCGCGGCCCTGATCCACACCATTACCACCGCGGTTATCACCTTCACCGTAGTGACTGGCCAGCGGCTCGTCAGCCTTGGGCAGGGATTCGAACATCCATTCACGACCGGCGACGTAGGTCTGGTTGACGTCCGCCGTAACGGCATTGACCCCCAGCGAGTAGAACGGGTGACCTTGTGGCGTCACCAGGTACCAGCGGCCGTCGCGTTTTTCTGTGCGAAAAAAGCCGCTGGCCTTGAACGTCGGCCCGTTGGTCCACCCGCCGAACTTGTCCAGGGAAGACTTTTCGCGCTCAGCCAGCCAGGTTTTCAGCTGCTGTTGCTCCTTGGCGGCGACGCTTTTCAGTTGTTCGTCGCTGCTGATTTTTTCTGGCCATTTGGCCCGGGTCGATTGGCCATAAGTGTCCACCAACGCGCCATAGACCGTTTGGGTCACCCCTTCGCCGTCCTGCACCCCAAAACGCTCCAGCAGGATGCTTTGGGCAACTTTCGGCTGATCCATGGACAGGCTGACCGACACTACCTGGCTACGGTCCAGTTCACCGGCACTGCTGGCCAGCAGGACGCGCTGGCCGTCGACCGTCATCGGCATCGGTGGCCCCGCCTTCATGCCTTGGCTGAGCGGCGAAGTCGGCTGCAATGGCACCAGCAGGGTCTGCGCTGGGCCGGCTGGAAGATCGACGCGACTGACCAAAGTCTTGCCGTCGTTGCTCTGGATGGTCACGTAGAGGGTCACGGCCCAGTTCATCGCGCTCTGGATCCGCAAGCTCATCACGCCCGACTGCGACCAGTCCCATGCCCCACTCTGCGGAGACAGGCGCAGGGTCGGCCGGGCTACCGGGTTGAACGTCACCCGACGCAGCACTTCACCCTCGGCGGTTTGTTCGGCGTTGGATTGCGGCAGGCTGGCGTCCTGGGTCGCCACCTGGACTACATCGGCGGGGCGCACAAAGTTGAACAGCGTCTGTTGGCCTGCGGGTGCGGCCAACAAGGGCGTTGCGAACAGGGCAAGAACGGCAGGTAGCGAGCGACGCACATAACGGCGAATCATGAGAACGATATTCTCCCTAGCGACCCGGATGGGCCAATGGAAAAGCGATGGTAGAGAGATAGACAGCGCGGTGGGCAAAACTGCCCACCGGTTTATCAGGAAATTTCACGTCGGAAGGGAGGTAACGCATTGAGGATCGCCTTGCCATAGCGCTGGGTGACCAGGCGCCGATCGAGCAAGGTGATGGTGCCGCGGTCCTCTTCGGTGCGCAGCAGGCGGCCGCAGGCCTGGACCAGTTTCAGCGAGGCATCGGGAACCGAGATTTCCATGAATGGATTGCCACCACGGGCCTCGATCCATTCGGCCAATGCCGCTTCCACCGGGTCATCCGGTACCGAGAATGGAATCTTCGCGATCACCACGTGCTCGCAGTACGCGCCCGGCAAGTCGACCCCTTCGGCGAAACTCGCCAGGCCGAACAACACGCTCGAATCCCCGCCATCGACCCGCGCCTTGTGCTTGTTCAGGGTTTCCTGCTTCGACAGGTTGCCTTGAATGAACACTTGCTTGCGCCAGTCGCGATCCAGGCCATCGAACACGTCCTGCATCTGCTTGCGCGAGGAAAACAGTACCAGCGTGCCCCTTGAGCCTTCGACCAGTTCCGGCAGATCGCGGATGATCGCCGCGGTATGGGCCGCTGCATCCCGCGGATCGGCGTTCAGGTTCGGCACCCGCAACACGCCGGCGTCGGCGTGATGGAACGGGCTCGGCACCACGGCGGTCACGGCCTTTTTCGGCAGGCCGGCGCGCATGCGAAAGCGGTCGAAGGTGCCCAGGGCAGTCAAGGTCGCGGAGGTTACGAGCGCACCATAGGCCACGTTCCACAGGTTGCGCCGGAGCATTTCCGCCGCCAGGATGGGACTGGCGTTGACCTCGATATCGAACAGCGAGCCGCTTTCCGACAAGGTCAGCCAGCGCGCCATGGGCGGGTTGTCTTCGGGGTCTTCAGCGGTGAACGCGACCCACAACTCCCAGTTGCCCGAAGAACGGGACAACAGGCTGCCGAACAGCGGATACCACTCCTCGGCCTGGTTACTGGCGATGCCGATATTGACCTCGCCGTCCATGCCTTCCTTGAGCAATTCAGTGAGGCGGGTGAACAAATCAGTCAGGCGCGCAAAGCCTTTCTTCAGTTCGATGCCCATTTCGCGCATGTGCTCGGGAATCACCCCGCCGACGAAACGGTGACGCGGGCGTTCGCGGCCTTCGACGTCTTCGCCGGGCTTGAAATCGGCAGCCTGTTCGCAGGCGGTGAACATGAACTGCTGCTGCGTCTTGATCTCCCGCGCCAGCTCTGGCACTTGCTCGATCAGTTTGCCCAGGTCACCCGGCAAGGGATGCTGGGCCAGCAGCTTGGTGAGGTTCTTGGCGGTGGTTTCCAGCCAGTCGGCGGTGGAGCGCAGGCGCGTGTAGTGGGCGAAATGACCGATGGCCTTGTCCGGCAGGTGATGGCCTTCGTCGAACACATAGATGGTGTCGCGTGGATCGGGCAGCACGGCACCGCCACCGAGTGCCAGGTCTGCCAGGACCATGTCGTGGTTGGTGACAATCACATCGACCTTGCCCATGCCTTCGCGAGCCTTGTAGAAGGCGCACTGGCCGAAGTTCGGGCAATGGCGGTTGGTGCACTGGCTGTGATCGGTGGTCAGGCGCGCCCAGTCGGCGTCCTCCAGGGCAGTGGACCAGCTGTCGCGGTCACCGTCCCACTTATTGCCGGCGAGTTTCTCGATCATGCTGGTAAACAGCTTCTGACTGGCCTCATCGACCTCGATCTTGAAACCTTCTTCCTCGAACAACTGGGCAGTGGCGGTTTGTGCGTGACCTTCCTGGAGCAACATGTCGAGCTTGGACAGGCACATGTAGCGCCCACGCCCCTTGGCCAGCGCAAAACTGAAATTCAACCCGCTGTTGCGCATCAGGTCGGGCAGATCCTTGTAGACGATCTGTTCTTGCAAGGCGACGGTGGCCGTGGCAATCACCAGGCGCTTTCCGGCCGCCTTGGCCGTGGGGATGGCCGCCAGGCTGTAGGCCACGGTCTTGCCGGTACCGGTGCCGGCTTCCACCGCGACAATCGCGGGGTCGCCACTGCGCCGGCCTTCGTCGTCGGTGTCGATGTCACCGAGGACCTTGGCGATTTCGGCGATCATCAGGCGTTGGCCGTAACGCGGCTTGAGGCTCTTCGCTTCGAGAAAACGCGAATAGGCGCCCTGGATCGTGGTTTTGAGTTCAGTGCTGATCATGGATTGTCGGGCGCAAAAAACGCTGGATAAATTTTCAGTAGTTCGGTTCGGCCGCTATCATACCCCGCTAATGAATCCCGCGCAGAACGGAGTAACCCGATGACACCTTTTAGCCTCATTTATAGCCTGCATGTACTGGCGGCCCTGGTCTGGGTCGGCGGCATGTTTTTCGCCTGGATGGTCTTGCGCCCCGCGGCCTTGAAGGCGTTGGAGGGCCCTGCCCGGTTGAAGCTGTGGCTGGAAGTGTTTCAGGGTTTTTTCCGCTGGGTCTGGGTCGCGGTGCTGTTGTTGCCGATCAGCGGCGTCGGCATGATTCATCTGCAATACACAGGATTTGAAACCGCGCCGCGTTACGTGCAGGTGATGATGGGGTTGTATGTGGTGATGACCGCGCTGTTCATCCGGATCCAGGCGTTGATGTTGCCGGAGTTGCGCGCCGCGGTGACAACCCAGGATTGGCCGGCGGGAGCTGCGGTGCTGGGGAGGATTCGCCGGTTGGTGGGGATCAATCTGATTGTAGGTCTGGTGTTGGTGGCGATTGCGGCGGTTCGGCCGACGTTGTGATCGGTCCCACGCTCTGCGTGGGAACGATCGGTCTGGGGGATGGGGGTTACAACCGCTGCACCGTCACCGAACCTGCAGCCCCCTCCTCTCCCGGTTGCCCGTCCAGGCCAGGCTTGCCACTCTTGCCGCCATCGGCCTTGTAGACCAGGCAACCCTTGGCTTTACCGCCCGCCCCCGGCTTACCACCTGGCCCGGCTACGCCACCGGCACCGCCGGCCACTTGAACCTTGATCTTGTCTGCGGGGTAATCACGAGGCACCGCCAGCCTGACCGCCGCGCCAGGCGCACCGGCCTGGCCATTGCTGCCATCGCTGCCGTCGGCACCGCGACCCGCCTGGCCCCAGGCACAACCTGGTGCCTGGCCGTTGGCCCCGTCGAGGCCGACGAATCCTGGTGCGCCCGCGCCACCGCGACCATCCACCAGCAGTTGCGGTGCCGTCAGTGCCTTGATCTGCAAGTTCAGGTTGCGCCCGGAGCGGGCAGCCTTCTGGTAAGTCCCCGGTGCGCCGCGCGCGGTGATCTGGCTGCCCTCGGACAGCTCGGCTCGGTTGACCTTCAACTCCAGCGCCTGCTCACCAGGGACAATGGTAATCCGCGCGTCACGGCCCAGGCGCAGTTCACCGACGCTGACTTCGGTCACGTTCGAGGGAATCAGCAAGGTGCCGTAGTCGGCCACTTCCAGGCGTTCCAGTTGCAAGGTGCTGGCAGTGTTGGGCAGGCGCATCAGCGAGTTGGTTTCGACACTCACCACCTGGGCGCAAGCCAATGGGCTGATGAGGGCGGCGAGCAGACAGAATTTACGCATGGGAAGCCTTAGACGGGATGGGAGCCGGGATGGTTTGCAGGTGGAAAACGCCGAAAAAGAGCACTTTCAAGCGATCGAGCCAAGGGTGGGCGCGGCCCCTGAGGCTGCGGTAGCAGAACAGCGCCTCCAGCAGATGAAGCCCCGCCAGCAGGCAGCCGGCCAGGTTGACCAACGGGTGCAGCGGATAGATGAACGGCGTGAGCAGATTGAGCAGCACCACCAGCCAGAACACCAGGGTCAACAGCTTCCCCAGCCCCCATATCACGTTCATACGCACCCCCGATCAGAATTATTATTTGCTCGCACAGTAACGGCTTCCACGCGGGATAAGCCAGAGGGCAAGCGAAAATTCCGGACGAAGATGGCAAATGGCCGACGGAACGACGTAAATCATCGCCCGACGGCTCTATTGCGCGGTTCAGCGATTGATGTGCAACTCCACGCGGCGGTTTTGCGCGCGTCCTTCTTCGGTATCATTATCGGCAACGGGCTCGCTCTCGCCCTTGCCTTCGCTGGTGACTTTATTGGGCGCAACGTGCTGGCTGAGCAGATACTCGGCGACGCTGCTGGCACGTTTTTGCGACAGTTCCTGGTTGTATTCATCCGACCCAACGCTGTCGGTATGCCCGACCACCTTGATGCTCGCGACGCTGGAGTCCTGCAGTTTACCCATCACCGAATCCAGCTTGCTTTGCATGCTGGGGGTCAAGTCAGCGCTATTGAAGGCAAACAGCACATCGTCGGCATCGCTCAGGGTAATGACTTCGGCTTGCACAGGTTCAGCCTTCACGCTGGCCGGGTATTGCGGCAGCGGGCAGCCATGATGTTCTACAGGGGTATTGGCGGGCGTGTCGGGGCAGCGATCGCGACGGTCGAATACGCCATCATCGTCTTCGTCGCCATCCTGGGCATAACAGATCAAACCACCGCTCAAGATCCCGAGCGCCGCTCCACCGGCCGCCCAACCGCTACTTTGGATAGCGCCCAGACCTCCACCGACGAGTCCGCCGATGAGGCTGCAGATCGGCCAGGTACGTTGATTGAGGGGGGCGGTGCCATCGCTGTGAGTAGCGCAACCGGTCAACAGGCTGCCAAGCAGCAGAACCGGCAAGACGGTCCTTGTGAAATTGCTCATTTTTGAAAGCTCCTGTGCCACCGGCCGATGCCGGTTACACAGGAGTAAAGACCCGCATCCACGACTGCACAAGCCGTGGATGCGAGGGCTCTAGCGGTTGATTTTGATTTCCGTGCGACGGTTCATCGCGCGACCGTCAGCAGTTTTGTTGTCGGCAACCGGCTGGCTTTCCCCGGCCCCGGAGACCGATACGAAGCTACTGCGAGGCACACCACTTTCGATCAGGTATTCCACCACCGAATGCGCGCGGCGGTCCGACAGTTTCTGGTTGTAGGCATCGCTGCCCACGCTGTCGGTGTGACCGGTCACGGTCAGTTGGGCGCTGGCTGCTTCCTGTTTCAGGCGAGTGGCGATGGTGTTGAGCTTCTCTTTATCGGCGGCTGTCAGCTTGGCCGAGTCGAACTGGAAGTTGACATCGCGGATGACGATGGTTTCTTCCTTGACGACCACGACCTCTTCAACCACTGGAGCAGGCGCTGGTGGTGGGCAACCATCGGCATCGACCTTCACGCCCCGTGGCGTGCCCGGGCACTTGTCGCGGCTATCGAGCACACCATCGCCATCTTCGTCACCATCACCGTGAACCCAGCAATAGGCTGCCGCCGTAGCACCGACTACCAACGCGCCATAACCGGCCCATGATGAACTCTCGGTCGCGCCGAGACCCGCACCTACGACACCACCGACCGCGGCACAGGTCGGCCAGTCGGTTTTCTGCAAACCTGCGCAACCAGTCAACACACTGGTTAGCAGAACCAGGGGTAATGCTGTCCGAACTATGCTCATCTAGTTTTCTCCTGAAGGATCGGCTTAGAACCGATTCAGGGAGTAAAGACCGGAGTTTTAATCTCCGCCAGCAATAGGCCATGGCAGTTTTATCTCGTGTTCACAGGGGATCGTGACTTTTCACGCAAAGCCGCTCTAGGATCGAACAAGCGGGCAGGCTAGTCTTGGCAAATCTGATTGAGGATCTTCAATGAATGCAGGTATTTCTTCACGCACGCCGCAGCAGGCGCTGGCTGCTTTGCTGGACCGTTATGCCCCTGCGCGCCTGTTGTTGATTGGCGCCAGCGAATTCCCCGCGCTTGAGGCCTTCAAGCTTGCGCATCCGGACAGCAGCGTGGCGCATACGGCGCCCGGACCGCTGCCTGCCGAGCTGGCGGCGCGCCGCTTTGACCTCGCGCTGGTGGTCGACTGCCTCGAACACCTGCCCAAGCGAGATGGGCTGAACCTGCTCGGTGGCATTCGCAACCTCAATGCCAGCCGCATCGCGGTGCTGGCCGACTTGCCCGCGAGCGGCTGGCAGGAAACCGATTTTTTCTCCCTGGCACTGCAAGCCAGCGAACGCTTCCAGCGTGACGAGCAGGTGCTGACGCTGTTCACTTATGATCTGCTTGACTACAAACAAGTACCCGACTGGCTCAACTCGCGGTTCTGGGCCAATCCGGAAAACTTTGGGAAATACTGGTGGTAACGCAATGAGTACATCCATTTGCCCTTGCGGCAGCGGCACCCTGCTCGATGCCTGCTGCGGCCATTACCATGCCGGACATCCGGCACCCTGCGCCGAAGCCCTGATGCGCTCGCGCTACAGCGCCTACGTGCTGGGCCTGATCGATTACCTGGTGGCCACCACCCTGCCCGCCCAGCAAAGCGGGCTCGATCGCCAATCGATTACTGACTGGAGTGCCCAGAGCACCTGGCTGGGCCTTGAAGTCGAAAGCTCCGAAGTGCTCGGCGGCCAGCCGGAGCATGCCTTCGTCACGTTCACCGCACGCTGGCACGACGGCAGCGGCGAGCACAGCCATCGTGAACGCTCATCGTTTGTACAGAATGCCGGACGCTGGTACTTCATCGACCCTACCGTGCAACTGGACATCGGGCGCAACGACGCCTGCCCTTGCGCGAGCGGGCACAAGTTCAAGAAGTGCTGTTCGGGGTATTTCGGTAGCTGATACAAGGTCAAAAGATCGCAGCCTGCGGCAGCTCCTACGTCGAATTGACGTACACCCTGTAGGAGCTGCCGAAGGCTGCGATCTTTTAGCGGCTAGACTGGGGTTCTAGGGAGAGAAAAACGACCATGATCACCCAGCAACTCGCACGCATTCTGCTCATACTGGCTCTTTGCCTGGGGCTCGGCGGCTGCGCGTCCTGGTTCAGCAACGATGAGCCAGACCCCGAGGTGCATCTGGTCAGGGTCGAAGTCGTGCGGGCCAAGCTGTTGGAGCAGCGGTTCGTCCTGCATTTTCGCATCGACAACCGCAATGACAGCGAGCTGACCGTGCGCGGCCTGGAGTACCGCATCCACTTGGGCGACATCCTGCTGGCCGAGGGCGAGCACGAGCACTGGATCACCGTAAACCCCAAGAGCAGTCGTTTTTACAAGGTGCCGATCCGCACCAACCTGTGGCCTAAGGTCAGGGACCTGGTCAAACAACTGAAAAACTCCGAGCAGGCCATTCCCTATCGTCTTGAAGGTGAGATGGAAACCGGTTTATTCATCGCTCACTACGTGCACCTGGCGCGTAATGGCGTGATAATCCCCGCCGATCTAATTCCGGAGCAACCTCGATGACCCAGCAACCCCATGTTCATGGCCCAGACTGCAACCACGATCATGACCATCACCAGCATGATCACGACCATGGCCATGTTCACGGCCCGAACTGCGGCCACGCACACCAGGAACCGGTGCGCAACGCCTTGAAAGACGTCGGCCGCAACGATCCTTGCCCATGCGGCAACGGCAAGAAGTTCAAGAAGTGCCACGGCGCTTGATCGGCTGATCTGTAGGGCTAGCTTGTCGGGTCGACGCTTTGCAGAAAGCGGCAGGCTGACACACCACGCTGCCTGGTTCGCCGGCAAGCCTGGCTCCTACGTAGAATCAGTCGTTAGTTCAGGATATGTGCGGTGCTGGTGACGGTGGCGTACTCGCCGTGCAAGTTCCCCAGCGACATCGCATGAACCTCTTCGGCTGAATGGGCATTGCCGAAAAAATCGGCCTTGTCGAAGGTAAAGCAGCCATCCTCCACGACCCAGGTCTCAAACCCCAGATTGCCTGCCGTGCGCGCCGTGGACTCCACCGAGTTGTGAGTCGCCACGCCAACGATAACCAGTTGCTCGATCCCCGCCTCGCGCAAAACGGCTTCCAGCCCCGTCGAACAAAACGCGTCCGGTACCTGTTTTTGAACGTGTCGTTCGCCAGGAGCAGGCAGAAACCGCGTCTGAAACTCCACCCCGGTCTGCCCAGGCCAGAACACTGAATCCTCTGAACGGGACAAATGTTGCACGTGAATCACCGGCCGAGCGCTACGGCGCCAATGGCCGAGCAGTTGCAGCATGCGCTCCTCGGCCTGGGGATTGTTCCGCCGACCGAGTTTGGGATGCAGGATGCCTTTCTGTTGGTCGATGATGATCAGCGTCGCGTTGGTCTTGAGCTCCATGCAGACTTCTCTCAGACGATTCAAAGGGGCAATTTTTGCAGATTTTTTCATAAGGACCGCTCCCATGTTGCATGGGAGCGGCCATCAACGCCGGCTCAGTGACCGAACACGCCTACCTTCTTGGCTTTCTTTTCGGTGCGCTTTTCGATGGCGGTTTTCAGCGGTTTTTTCTTCGCTGCTTTCTTCGAATCCATACCTTTGGACATGATGCGTACTCCACTGACTGGGGATGTGAGATCAGGTATACACCTATCTTCGGCGGCGTGTTCTTTTATAATCATCCGCTTTGCGCACCGACAGTCCCAGACCATGCCCGACACCCAGTACACCCGTCTCGACGAGCCGTCATGGCCGCTGATGAACAAGTTTTATCGCGCCCACCAATCGTCGATGAAGGCGGTCCGCGACGCACAATTGTGGGTTGCGCGGCGCGACGGGATCGTCGCGGCGCTGTGTTTGCGGCCGGTGTCCGGCGGGCATTGGTTGACCGGGCTGTTTGTCGACCCGGCCTGTCGCGGACAGGGTGTCGCCGCGGCATTGATCGCCGCCGCCACCCAAAACATTGAAAGCCCGGTATGGCTGTTCTGTCATCCGGACTTGCGTGATTTTTACCAACGTCGTGGCTTTGCCTTCGATCCGCCAATGCCCTACGCCATGGTCGAGCGCCTGAGTCGCTACGCGCGCAGCAAGCCGATGATTGCCATGGGCCTGGAGCCGTAACAGTCAGTCGTCTGCGTTGGGATCAAGGTCCGGGAACATCACCTCGGTAAACCCGAACTTGCTGAAATCGCTGATGCGCGACGGGTACAACCGACCGATCAGGTGATCGCACTCATGCTGCACCACCCGCGCGTGAAACCCTGAAGCGATACGCACGATCGGCTCGCCCTTGGGGTCGAACCCTTCGTAGCGGATGTGTTGATATCGATCCACCGCGCCGCGCAGGCCAGGCACCGACAGGCACCCTTCGAAACCTTCTTCCATCGTCGGGCTCAGCGGCGTGATCAGCGGATTGATCAGAATGGTCTGCGGCACCGCTTCGGCGTCCGGGTAACGTTCGCTGTGCTCAAACCCGAAGATCACCAGCTGCAGGTCGACTCCGATCTGCGGTGCGGCCAGGCCTACCCCGCCGACGCTTTCCATGGTCTGGAACATGTCGTCGATCAGTTGCCACAATTCGGGGCTGTCGAACATCTCGGCCGGCACTTGCGGGGCGATGCGCAGCAGGCGTTCATCGCCCATTTTCAGGATTTCACGGATCATGGTCAGGTTTCGTCAATGGTCGGTTTGGGTTTTGAATGATCCCGGCCCAGTCCCGACACGTGGTGTTTTTCCTCATGGACGGGTCCATGCTCGCCGGGAACCTTCTCGCCAGGGTCTTTGCCCTCTCGCGACATGTGCTCGATCACCGCATTCATTTCCGCTCCCAGCAGCAACACCGCGGCGGAAATGTAGAAGTACAGCAACAGCACGATGATCGCACCGATACTGCCATACATGGCGTTGTAGTTGGCGAATTCCTTGACGTACAAACCAAAGCCCAGGGACGCGATGATCCAAACCACCACTGACAGCACCGAACCTGGCGTGATGAAGCGGAACTCCTGTTTGACGTCGGGCATGACGTAGTAGATCAAAGCGACGGCAACCATCAACAAAATCACGATCATCGGCCAGCGCACGATGCTCCACAGCGTGACAATGAAGTACTCAAGACCAACTTGCGATGCGATCCAGCTCATCACCTGCGGCCCTAGCACCATCAGGGCGGCAGCGATAAGCAGCATACCGGCGATGCCGACGGTGTAGATGATCGACAGCGGAAAGCGCTTCCACGCCGGCCGGCCTTCAACCACATCGTAGGCGGCATTCATCGCGCTCATCATCAAGCGCACGCCGGCCGACGCGGTCCACAGGGCAATCACGATACCCACCGACAGCAGTCCCCCCTTGGATTGCTGGAGCTGGTCGATCACCGGGTTCACTTGCTCGAGCGCCTGGGGTGGCAACACCAGCTCCGATTGCAGGCGCAACCAGGAAAAAAAGTCTGGCAGATGCAGGAAGCCGATCAGGGCAATCAGGAACAGGATGAAAGGAAACAACGAAAACAGCATCTGATAGGCCAGCGCCGAGGCATAGGTCGACATCTCGTCATCGACGAACTCGGTGACCGTGCGCATCATCACACGGTGGATAGGCAGGCCTCTCATGTCTGGAAAAATCATTAGCGTCTCCATTCGCCGCAATCAAGATAGGGTTGAAGTCGTGGCGACTCAGGGGCTGTTTTCTACATCAAAGCAGTTTACTTGGCGACTTTGAAACGATTTCCGTGCTCAAGTTCAGGCTGACACAAAAACGGCCATCCGTGGATGGCCGTCGCTTTTGCCAATCAGGCCGAATCAGGCCTTGTCGACGCCTTTTTTGACAGCGTCCTTGGCTTTGCCCACGGCTTGCTGAGCTTCGCCTTTCTTTTCCTGCACGACGCCTTCGGCGCGCATCTTGTCGTTGCCGGTAGCCTTACCAACGCCTTGCTTGACGTTACCAGCGGCTTCATTGGCCATGCCTTTAACTTTATCGCCTGTGCTGCTCATGGTGTTTCTCCCGAACATATTGATGAATAAAGTAGTTACAGAAGGTTGACCGGAGGCGTTTGCACGGAGTTTCATTTATTTTTATCGCGACATTTCATCGATCCGAGCAGGTTGGGCTTTATGTTTACCGGCCAACCCCCGAGAATGCGCAACGTATTCAGGCCCTGGCGCTGAAGATCCAATTTTGTAGGAATGTTATGAAACTCGATAAAAAGCAGGCCATTGCCCGCAGAAATCAGGAACTCGGCGGTGCTGTGCTTGGCGTCAACAATTGCCACTTCACCGAACTGAACCGCAACCGCAACATCTGGTGGTTCGACATTCCGGTGTCGCGCCTGGCTGTTGGCCAGTACGAGTGGATTCACCTGCTGATGCACACGCCAGACACCGACGAACTGCTGCACCTGAAAGTGCCGACGGTGTTCCTGCGCGAAAAACTCGAAGGCCTGGTGGTACGCAACGAAGGCAAGCGCAAGGCGGCCCTGAGCCTGGAACTGAGCGCCGACAAGGACTCGTTCCTGCAGGACATGCGCCCGGCGGGCACCAACGTTAATTTCGCGCCGTTCCGCCAATAACGCCCCTCTTGCTTGATCGTTCCCACGCTCTGCGTGGGAACGATCAGAACACAAACAAAAAGCCCCGCATCTGCGGGGCTTTTTGTTTGATTACGCGGCGGTTTTCTTCGCGTTGATCTTCTTCAACTCTTCATCACGCAGTTCACGACGCAGGATCTTGCCGACGTTGGTGGTCGGCAGCGCATCGCGGAACTCCACCGCTTTTGGAACCTTGTAGCCGGTGACGTTGGCGCGCATGTGCTCCATCACCTGCTCCTTGGTCAGGGTCACGCCCGGCTTGGCGACGATGAATATCTTGATCGCCTCGCCCGATTTCTCGTCCGGTACACCAATGGCCGCGCATTGCAGCACGCCCGGCAGGGTCGCCAGCACGTCTTCGAGCTCGTTCGGGTACACGTTGAAGCCGGACACCAGGATCATGTCTTTCTTGCGATCGACAATGCGCATGTAGCCATCCGCCTGGATCAGCGCGATGTCGCCGGTTTTCAACCAGCCTTCGCTGTCGAGGATTTCATCAGTGGCTTCCTGGCGCTGCCAGTAGCCCTTCATGACTTGCGGGCCTTTCACGCACAACTCACCGATTTCGCCCAATGGCTGTTCGACACCGGCATCATTGACGATTTTGCACAGGGTCGACGGCACCGGAATGCCGATGGTGCCGATCTGGATGTTCTGGATCGGGTTGACCGTGGCCACAGGGCTGGTTTCGGTCATGCCGTAACCTTCGCAGATGGCGCAACCGGTGACTGCTTTCCAGCGCTCGGCCGCCGCCAGTTGCAGGGCCATGCCGCCGGACAGAGTGACTTTCAGCGCCGAAAAATCCAGCTTGCGGAAGCCTTCGTTGTTGCACAGGGCCACGAACAAGGTGTTGAGGCCGACGAAACCGCTGAACTTCCACTTCGACAGTTCCTTGACCATCGCCGGCAGGTCGCGCGGGTTGCTGATCAGGATGTTGTGGTTGCCGATCAGCATCATCGCCATGCAATGAAAGGTGAAGGCATAGATGTGGTACAGCGGCAGCGGCGTGATCAGGATCTCGCAGCCTTCATTAAGGTTGGAGCCCATCAACGCCTTGCACTGCAGCATGTTCGCCACCAGGTTGCGGTGGGTCAGCATCGCGCCCTTGGCGACGCCAGTGGTGCCGCCGGTGTATTGCAGCACCGCGACATCGCTGCTGGCCGGGCTGGCTTCGGTCACGGGCTGGCCATGGCCCTTGCTCAGCACATCGTTGAACTTGACGGCTTTGGGCAAGTGATAGGCCGGCACCATCTTCTTCACATACTTGATCACGCTGTTGATCAGCAGGCGCTTGAGCGGTGGCAGCAGGTCCGCCACTTCTGTGACGATTACATGCTTGACCCCGGTTTTCGGCACGACGGTTTCAGCCAGGTGCGCCATGTTGGCCAGGCAAACCAGGGCTTTGGCACCGGAGTCGTTGAACTGGTGCTCCATCTCCCGCGCGGTGTACAGCGGGTTGGTGTTGACCACGATCAAGCCGGCTCGGATGGCGCCGAAGACGGCAACCGGGTACTGCAACACGTTAGGCAGTTGCACGGCGATTCGATCGCCCGGCTGTAAATCGGTATGCTGTTGCAGGTAAGCGGCAAAGGCACCGGACAATTCGTACAGCTCACCGTAGGTGATTGTCCTGCCCAGGTTGCTGAATGCCGGTTTGTTGGCGAAGCGTTGGCAGGACTGCTTCAACACTGCCTGAATATTCGGGTACTCGTCTGGATTGATGTTGGCAGCAATTCCAGCTGGGTACTTATCCTTCCAAAAGTCTTCGATCATGGAAGCCCACTCCTCAGCAACGCGAATTCAACACCGCATTTGATGCGATTATTATTGGTGTTTGTCTATAGGTGAGTCTGGCTTTTACTAGGCCGAGAAGTCACAAAGCGCGCCGAGAGTAGCAGCTTTAAAAAGGGTCGACTAGAGCCAAAATCGGCCTCTACGGTCACAATCGTGACTCAAGATTGCTAATCGGTCATTTTAGAGCAAAAAACCTATATGTCGCTGAAAGCCCCGTAAATCGGGGTATCAAAGCAAAAGATCGCAGCCT